>CASEHG010000120.1 GCA_949287565.1 uncultured Brachyspira sp. | reverse complement strand
TTACCTTACCATCCACACATCTCCAAGCATACGTACTAAACTTCCCCTTTTCTTCTTTCCATCTTTCTGTACAATTCCACAGCTCTTCCATACCAACTGAGACAGCTTCTTCTCTTATGTAGCTGTCTCTTATTTTATACTTAGAAACAATACTATGGACTAAGTTGACATTAGAGGAAAAGATGGCTTGTCGTGAAAGAGAAGCGATTGTATGTCGTGAAGGAGGGGGAGAGGGAAGGATGGAGTATCGTGAAGGGGGAGAATTGGCATATCGTGAAAGAGGGGGACAGAGAGAAGGAGCACTTTCTTTTTCATGTTCTTTTTCATGATTTTCATGACACTCCCCACTTTCTTTTTCATGTTCTTTTTCATGATTTTCATAACCCTCATAATCTTTTTCATCTTTATTCATTATTACCACCTACTAATAATTTTTTAATTAAATATTCACTAATACACATATCATCATATTCTTCTGAACCTATTGTATAATAGTATATTGAATTATAATTATCTATTTTTTTAATAATAAAAGATTTATAACCACATACATCTAATGTTACTTCATCACCAATATTAAATTCACAATCTGACATTTTAACTTTATACTTTACTCGAATTCTAATTCTCGCACATATTTCATCTTTTTTATCAGAAGTAAAGAGTGGTATGATATAAGCACTATTAAAACCTCTTATTCTTATTAAATACTGATTAGGGCTTTCCTTATATATAGGAAACATTTTATATAACCTATCATATACTTCATTATAACAATTAATGATTGCTTCATTTAAATTATATTTTGTCTTCTTTAAATTATTAATCCATCTGTCGAAATCATCTTTGTTAGATAAGTTTTTATTAATATAATCACGTTCCACTACAATATCTTTATTTGCAGTTAGCATAATGCATACCTCCTATATATCATATAATATATGTTTACTATATGATTATATCATATAATTTATTATATGTGTATATTATATCATATAATATAATTTATTATATTATATGCTTACATTATACATATGATTTATCATATGTATAATTATATCATATAATTTATTGTATGTCAAGTATTTTTTTAATAATATACAGCCATAGCTAACATTATTACTAAAAGATATCCAAGAATAATTGTAAAAATATCTTTCTTCATCTTACTATCAATAAATAATCTAACAAAAACCATAAGTACACATATTACTGTACTTAATATTATTAAACATATTTCATTCATTGTAAATATACCCCCTATTCAAATCCATATCTTATCTTTAGTCTCTCATCTAATTCATTCTCCATATATTCAATATATTCCTTCTTATTAATATAATCAGAACCTTTTAAAAAATTAATTACATTAATAATATATCTATCAGACATATCTTTAACCGCCCACACATTACCATTATGGTCTTTCCAAGTTCCAACAGGCGTAGTGATACGCTCTTCATATATATTGAAAAAACTATCATCAAAATCAAATTCGTATTCATTATTATCATTCATTTTCTTCACACTTCGAACACCAATCATCATTAATAAAAACATGAAGCTCAAGATTTCCTTTATATCCTTCTTCTAATTCGTAAGCAAATGCTTCTTTATTTAATAATCTCGGATTATCATATAAATCTCTATTGCCAGCATTAAACATACCATCATTAAATTCAAACCAATACTCTGATATATTATAAAACTTATATCTCTCAATAACATCTTTAACCTTCATAATCTCACTCCTTTTCAACATATATAATTTTAGCATAATATGTTGTTTCGTTTACAACTTTACCCATTTGATACTTATTAGTGTTACCTTTCAATATTGTATCAATTGAAATATCTACTATATAGTTTCCATTTTTTTCCAATTCATCTATCTTACTATGAAGTGTATCATTAAAAGTTTGATAGTCTGTCAATATAATTTCAAAGTGCCTAACTGTCATATCATCACCTTCTTTTTAAAAAATAAGAGGGAAAGAAGAACCCTTTCCCTCTATTTAGTAATTACACAATTTTAAAGTAGTCTTCTGTATCAGATTTATAAATAGGATAGCCAAGAATATCCTTAATGTCTTTACCATCATTAAATGTCTTTATCCATTCATACTGCTTTTTACCTAAAATAATTAACTCAATCCTTCTTTTTCTAACTTCCCTATTTATTTCTTCTATCATTTCTTTAGCTTTTGCTCTGGCGAGTTCCTTTGCCGCCATTTTTTTCGTATCTTTTTCATTATTTAAAGTTGCACTTTTAACGGGTGTACCTGCTTTTTTAGTAGTTTTAGCAATAATTGCCTTTACTACATTATTCCAATTTCCTTCATAAGATACTCTTACGCAAGTATTACCGCCATCAAATGAAAGAGTTTTTCCATCAAATGTCACCTTTGAATCTTTAGGAAGCGAAGCGAACATCATTTTAGTTTCATTAAACATATCCTCTTTGTCCTTTTCTTTACTCTTGCAGTTATTTTTACAATGGCATCCATTAATATAACTACTAAGACTATCTAAATAGTCTTCATAACTGTCTTTATAACTCCTTGCTGAATCATCATAAAGTTCATCAAATACTTCTTTAAAGAAGTCTCCAAAGGAAAATTCTTTCATCCAATCATTTTCTTTTTTACTCATAATAAATAAACACTCCTTTTTAATACTTTTATATTCGACAACTCATTTGTCTAAAGACATTATATCATAAATAAATACATTTGTCAAGAGATTTTTTTAAAAATCTATTGATTAGTTTACGGTCAAGAGGAAAATAAAATTTTCTTCTTGATTAGTTGACGGTCAAGAGAAAATTTGAAAAATTTTCGAATGACCAGTTGACGGTCAATAGAAAAATGAAATAAATTTATCAAAATAGACTATTAAGGTATCCTCTATAAATATCTGCATTGTCGGGGTCAGACTGTACCTTATATATAAAGTCAGAAATAATATCACCCATCTCCTTATCATCTATAAATGCATGTGATAGATTATATATTGTAGCATAATATCCTTTATCAAGATATTTCTTCATTATTGTAGTAGCTTCTGTGTAATCTTCAACATGATATTCTATTGTATTTTCTTTTTTATTAGATGATTTAATTTCTACTATATAAAATTCTTTATTCATTACATACGCCTCCTATCTCATTTTATTAAGTTTATAAGCATTATAGCATATCGTGGGCGATTTGTCAAGGGGTATGGTAGAATTTTTTTGTGGGTGTGGATGAGAAAGGGTATGGTAGAATTTTTTAATGTATGTAGATGAGAAAGGGCTATTATCCTCCTACTTTGTTAAAATTTTAACAAACTTGTAAACCACCCCCCTTGTTAAAAAATTAACGATAAAATTTTCACAAACAAAGTTCTTTATTACTTTAAAGTGCTACAGCGGCAAGATTGTTAAAAAATTAACATTTTTCCATAATATTACAATGCATATTTATGCAATAATGTTGCATAAAAATACAGTGTATAAATATACATTTATACTGTATAATATACACTGTCTTATTATAATAAGAAAAGCCCTTACGGGCTTTTCTTACTTGCTATTTCTCTCAGGTCTTTGATAATTCATCTCTCCATTACAATGTTTGATAAACAATTTTACCAATTTTTTACCAATTTTTGCCGGGTCTGTATATTTTTTGTACCCGTCAAGTAATGCTCTTGTAAATTCTTTACAAAGGCATACGCAATGGAAATATTGCGTAGCGTTTTGGAATTGGGGCAACCTATATTCGATATTGGTAGAATTTGCTAAATTGATATAACTGCAATGGTCGTCGTAGTCACACGGCCAATCTGCATAGTGCGTTAATGTTCTACCGAACACCTGACGGCACAACTCTGGATGCTCTTGTAAATATTCGCCCAATTCGTCAAACAACCTGCAACTGTTAAAATATAACCATTCATGGAAATCATAGGTAAATCTTGTACCATGTCCAATGTGGATATGAGTCCCCATGTTTTGGTAGTAATTGTCATTGAATACCATGTTCTCCTGTATTGTCCTAAAAATCTGTTTTACGCCGTTCAGGCTGTCGTATACAAGTGACTTGAATTCAATTCCGCCATATGGTGAAATGCTGCCATCGTATGTTGCGATCATTCCATAGTCACGACTAATTAATAAAGCGTGGCTTGCCCTGTTTTTGGGAATTATTTCAAATTCATAGCCCGATGTAAAGTTGTCGCCGTCACTTGTACCCCATCTGATTTTCTCCTGTTTTTTGCCGTAACCAAGTACCTTCATACATTCAGAGCATACATACGCCGACGTGCCACGACTTTTAGGCTGAAACTTGACCCATCCGGACTCGTCCTTCATGAGCCTACCGCAAACGTCGCAATGAGCAATAAAACGTTCTCTTTTTTCTTCTCTTTTTTCAGACATTTTAGTTAACATAAAATCAGCACCCCTTTTTTAAAAATGATTTTTTTTATTTTAATATACACCGTAGAACCGATATCGTCAACTGTTGTCTGTTCTGTATAAAATAAGCTATGATAAACATTAAAATATATACAATATATACAACATAGCAGCCAGAACATATATAGTTAGTAATAACTAACATATACAATATAAACAAATCAAAATGCCAGATAGCAGAATGAACAAAAAATAAGCCTGCTATATATAGCATATTGCCGAAACATAGTAAAATACTATGAATAAAAAATAAACAAAAAAATATATATAAATATATATAGTCAATGTTCAATTTTAACAAAAAATTTATATGTATGTTTCTTATAAAAAATAAAAAATTTTAAAAATTTTTTTGTGCATATTTTTATCCATATTTTTCCATCAGACATCATACAACGAACCAGACATCATACAACCGGCTCTGCGTTATCACTTTAATTCAGCAAAGTGGAGCAGCTTGCCTAACTTTAATACTTTAATGCGATAAAATTAGTGTCATATTATAATATGGTAATAATCCACAACGCAGCAAATTAGTGTCATATTATAATATGGTAATAATCTACAATACAGCAAGTTATCAATCCATAATGCAACCCCTGATAGATTAACAATCGGCAATATTCCGCCACTTTTTACAATGCCCCATAATGGGAACTTCCAGTAGATTATCAATACCTAATAAGCCGCAAACTATAATATTATAATAAGCAATAAATTTATAAATTAATAAATAGCATTTTCACGCCATATTATAATATTACAATTTTCTATTTACTAATAAATAAAAGAGCTGTTTTTTCAGCTCTTTTATATCTTTTAATTGTATCTCTTATATTGTTAGTCAAAAATTTCTTCGCTTTCTTCATTACAAAAAATATCTGCATTTATCACTCCTGCATCATACGCCTCTTCGCTAATTTCACCGCTGTTGTAAAGTTTAAATAACTGTTTCAGATACTTTGATTTTGTCATTTTGAATCTCTCCTTTATTTTAAGATTATATTTTTCTTGATAGCTATATCTTATCATAAATTTAATCTACTGTCAAGCGTTTTTAAAAAAAGAATGTAATTGTTTTTATCTTATTATAATATTACAATTTTAATATTTACTCATATTATAATATTACAATTTTCTATTTACTAATAAAAAAAAAAGAAGGCTTGTAAGCCTTCTTTATATTCCTTTACATAATCGTTCAAACTTAATCCGCTGTTTTTATAATCCTGATAAACTGTATCCTTGTCAATGATATTGTATTTTTCAGCAAACATATTAAAGGATATATCGCCGTCAAACAAATATAAATCATCAGAAACATAATTGTCTTTGTAATATTCCTCTGCTTCTTCGTCTCCTCTTTCAAGGTCTAACATTAACTGATATCTTGCAACGCTATCATATTTTTCATAGTGTTTGAACATATCAATAACAAATATTATTATTAATATTGCTATTGCTATAAAAAATACTCTTGATATTATTCTCTTTGCCCTTCTTGTTCTTCTTGTCCTTTTCATCTTGTATTCCTCCTTAAATGTTATATCTTACATTATTAAGTATAATACTATTGTTTTGATTTGTCAAGTATTATTTTAAAAAATAAATATTTTCTTATTATGATATTATAATTTTTATCTAATA
>CASEHG010000119.1 GCA_949287565.1 uncultured Brachyspira sp. | reverse complement strand
TTTTATATTTAAAATATTATGCATTATTGATTTTTTGTAATTTAATATATTATTGGCTATGAAAATTTATAACGGAGATTTTTTATGAAGAAGTTGATTTTATCAGCAATGCTTATTTTTACTTTAAGCACTACATCATTATTTTCACAAAATATAGGAGAGCCAACAGGAAATGCATTTTTAGATTATATGCATGGCAGAAGTTTATTTGGTATTAACTTTGGTCCTACTTTGTATGCTGGTTTATTTGATATAGGTGTTGGTATAATGGAGCCTACATTTCAAAATCTAATAAATAATTTTGCAGGAGCTAATGTAGGAGATTATATTGATACAAAACTTAAACATTATGCTTTTGGATTAGGATTCAGCTATGATTTTGCCCCTGTTGATTTTATGACTGTTGGGCTTGATATAGGATTTGCAGTTGGTGAAATAAAAATGGATAGATATAATGTTAGTTTTAGTACAGTACCATGGTCATTGAACGTGAAATTTTTCTTTTGGAGAAATGCTCCATTTGGATTTTTCTTATCTCCTAGATTCGGAGGTACAGCACTTTCTATAAGCGGCAGTGCATTAAAAGAAGGAGGTATTTCTGATATATATTCACATGGCGGTTTTTATATGTCTCTTGAACTTGGATGGAGAATACAGTTATTCCCTAAAACAGGAGCTAATTGGCCTGTACAAGTTGGTATAGATATTTCATTATTTGATATAGGTTATTATGTTGCACCTTGGACTTCTTCATTGTTTGAAATATCTCATCTTGCAAGCTTTAAACAGTATGAACCTTTTGCAAATATAAGAGCTTTACTGCTTCCTAGAATTGGTATAACATTGAGATTTTAATTTAATATATCTATCTATCATATTTTTTGGGCCTGTATATATTTTTATATATATAGGCTTTTTTATACCGAAAATTATTTTATAAAAAGATAAGGTATTTTTATGAAAATTAATATTTTAAATGAGAATGTTATATTTGAAAATGAAAATTTATATCCGGCTTTTCCTAGCATTATTAAACTTGATAATAATAGATGTATGGTAAGTTTCAGAACTGCTCCAAAAATAAAAAAGCATTATTCTCATCTGCATTCATTAAGTAAGGCGATGCTTGCAATTGTTAATATAAATAAAAATAGTGTAGAGAAGGTATTTGAATTTGGTGAGTATGATGAAGCAGCAAAACAGGATGCTCAGCTTTTTAGAATAGATGATAAAACTATAATGGCATACTATTTTAGATATACATTTCATCCTATGAATGAAAAAGAATTATTTAAAGATTATACTTTTATAGAATATAATAACACAATAGCACTTTTAAGCGGAATAGGTATATGTATAAGTTGTGATAATGGAAAAACTTTTTCAAAACCATATATTATAGAAGCTGACAATATGAAGTATTTTGCCGTTAGAGGAAGTATATGCAAAATCAATGATGAAATACTTCTTCCTATATATGCTTATAAAAAAAATATTAATAAAAATAACTGTAAATATCAATGTCATATAATATCTTCTAAAGATTCAATTAATTGGAAGTTAAAAAGTTTTTTATGCGAAACAGAGTTTAAAAAGATAAACGGAAAAAAATCAAGAATAGAATATGTTGAACCTTCTTTGCTTAATTATAAAAATAATATAATAGCGTTTATAAGAACTCATATTAATAATGAATACGGACTTACATCCATAAGCTATTCTAATGATAAAGGCAAAACTTTTTCAAAACCTGTGTTTACAGATATTAAAGGATACCCTCTTAATCCTCTCATTTTAAGCGATGGAAAATTACTTCTTACATACGGCTACAGATTAAAACCTTACGGAGTTAGAGCCATTGTTTTTGATAATGCAGATGATATATTCGATATAGATAAAATTAATTATAAAGTTAATAATGAAGAAATTATAATAGATTCTGATATGAAAAGCACAGACTGCGGTTATCCTTGGTGTATTGAAAATAATGGTATAATATCATGCGTATATTACGGCTATAAAGATAAAAATAAAATTAGAAAAATATATATGAAAAGGTTTACATTAATTTAAAAATATTGTATAAAGTAAATATAACTATATAATAATTAATATTAATAGTGATTTTACAGGAGGTGTTTATTTATGGATGATAAAGATATTATGGATCCTAATGTTTATCAAATAAAAGAAAATGATTGGAAAGTAGAAGAAAGCGGAAACATTATTACT
>CASEHG010000118.1 GCA_949287565.1 uncultured Brachyspira sp. | reverse complement strand
TCGGATACGTTTCGCGAAAGGCTACATTTTGGCTTTAATTTTATGAATTACCTTACATTTAAGATAATTTTAGTATGATTTAGTATTAATTTTATACTTGCACTTTCGCGAAGCGTGCCTGCGGCAGCAACTTTTTGCGGCGGGAAAAAGTTGAATAAAAAAATTGACAAACTTAAAAATTTTCAGTATATACCATATATTTAATACTATATTTTTAATATAAAATTCTAACAATTGCGTTTTTCGCATAGCATATCCGAAGGATAAAAACTTTGACAAAGTCCGCAGAGCGTGTGCGGCAAAAAAGTTGATAATAATTATATAATGTGTAGTAGTCGGCAAAATGAAATCGTTTCAGTATAGATTAAATTATATTTATTATTAGAAATTAATGTTAGAAATATTTTTGTTAAATAAAAAAAGGCCATTATATTTTTATAACAGCCTTTTATCATTAAAAATTATTTATCTAAATTTTTAATTAGAATCTTTTTTTACCATGTTTTTTTTCTTTTTTATTATATTCTTCTTCAACATAATCAGCAGGTTTTTCAAGCAATGCCTTTCTGCTTAAAGAATATTTGCCGCCCTTAACATCTAATATTTTTACTTTCACTTCATCACCAATTTTGAGAACTTCCTCAACATTCATAACATGTTTATAGGCAAGTTCAGATATATGGCAAAGTCCTTCTACTCCAGGAAGTATTTCAACAAAAGCACCGAAATCTTTGATGTCTTTAACTATTCCGTCATAAATTTCACCAACTTCAGGATCTTTAACATAAGAGTTGATGAGCTTTATAGTTTTCTCCAAAGTAGGAGTATCAGGAGCAAATATATTAACTACACCGCTATCTTGTATTTCTACATCGCTTCCAGTTTCTTCTATTATAGCTTTTATATTTTTTCCGCCAGGTCCTATTAATACTCTTATTTTTTCAGGATTAACATCCATAGTTTTGTATTTAGGAGCAAAATCAGAAATCTCTCCTGCATTAGCTATAGTAGCATCTATTTTATCAAGTATAAAATATCTTGCTTTTTTAGCCTGCTCTAATGCCTCTTTTAATATTTGAGCAGAAATTCCTGTAAGTTTAATATCCAATTGGAAAGCAGTAATACCTTTACGAGTTCCTGCCACTTTGAAATCCATATCTCCCAAGTGATCTTCTACCCCTTGTATATCTGTAAGTATTTTATAGCCGTCTTTATATGTAGCAAGTCCCATAGCAATACCAGCAACACTTGCATTAAGAGGAACACCTGCTGAAAGTAATGACATAGTAGAAGCACATATTGTAGCCATTGATGAAGAACCATTACTTTCTAATATTTCAGCAACTACTCTTATAGTGTATGGGAATTTATCTTTTGGAGGAAGTACAGCATTGAAAGATCTTTCAGCTAAATTACCATGTCCTATTTCTCTTCTTCCAGGAGCACCATATCTTCCAACTTCTCCAACAGAGAATGGAGGGAAATTATAGTGAAGCATGAATGTTTTATTTTCTTTACCGTATATATCATCCATTAATTGAGCATCTTTCTCGCTTCCTAATGTAACTATAGATAAACATTGAGTTTGTCCTCTTGTGAAAAGAGCAGAACCATGTACTCTAGGAATAAGGTTTGTCATAGTAGTTATAGGACGAATTTCATCTAATGCTCTTCCGTCAGGACGCATACATTTTTCTACTATAGCCTCTCTAACTATTTCTTCTTCTATAGAATGACAAATACCTTTAACTTGAGATATTAATTTCTCATCTTCTACTTGAGTTTTGATATATTCTTCTATTTCGTCAAAAGCATTATCCATACTTTCATTTCTTTTAGTTTTGTCAGGATTATAATTAGCAGCTTCGATTTTATCTCTGCCGTATTCAGTAACCATTTTTACTAATTCAGCATCAAATTCAAATAATTCCTGTTGTATTTTTTGTGTTCCGCATAGAGTAGCCATTTCGTTTTGCATATCAATATATTTCTGCATTTCTTTATGTGCTAATTCTATAGCTCCAATGAATACCTCTTCAGAAACTTCTTTTGCTTCACCTTCAATCATTAATATAGCATCTTTACTTCCAGCAACAATAATATCTAATTCGCTAGCAGCAAGTTCGCTATTTTTAGGATTGATTATATATTCACCGTTTTTATATCCTATTCTTACAGCTGCCACTGGTCCGCCGAAAGGTATCCAAGAGATTGTAAGTGCTGCAGATGAAGCTATTAAAGCTAAAGCATCAGTAGGCATATCAGTATCTACAGAAAGTACTGTAGGTATTATTTGAACTTCATTTCTAAACCCTTCAGGGAAAAGAGGTCTTAAAGGCCTGTCTATGATACGGGATATAAGTATTTCTTTATCTCTAGGTTTTGCTTCTCTTTTGAAGAAACCGCCAGGAATTTTACCGCCTGCATAATATTTTTCATTATAATTTACTGTCAAAGGGAAAAAGTCAGATTCTAAATTAGGCTCTTTAGCTGCTACAACAGTTGCTAATATAGTTGTATTTCCAAGTCTCAAAGTTACAGAACCATGAGCCTGCTTAGCTAAAAGTCCGGTTTCTAAAATTAACTCCTCTCCACAAAACACGCTTTTGACTGTTACCATATTCTACTCCTTATATTAAGTACAAAACACCGAGAGGGTATTAAAATAAGTAAATTTGATTGAGCAAATTTATTTTCTTAATTTTAATCTTTGTATAAGATTTTTATAAGCTTCTATATCAGTTTTTCTTAAATAGTTAAGAAGTTTTCTTCTTTTAGCAACCATTTTAAGAAGTCCCATTCTTGAATGATTATCTTTAGTATGAGTTTGGAAATGACCTTTTAAATAAGTTATACGATTAGTTAAAAGTGCTACTTGTACTTCTGTAGAGCCTGTATCCTTTTCATTTTTACCAAATTCTTTGATTATTTTTGCTTTTTCGTCTGCTGTGATAGACATTGTTTTGTTCTCCTTTTGAAATATTTTCTTATCTTTTTTTCATCATTTTCTAATAATTTTTTTACTTCGTCTATAGAATTAACTTTTATATTATCTCTAATATACTTGAGTAATACAACAGTTATTTTTTTGCCATATATCATCTTAGAAAAATCTAATATATGGCTTTCTACTCTTAGTTCTTTATTGATATTGCTAATACCTATAAATGTAAGAGCTTTATATATAGTATCAGAATTACCTATTCTTACTGTAGAACTATATACACCCATTTTAGGTATAAAAATATTTTTAGGTACTTCTAAATTGGCAGTAGGGTAGCCTATTTTTCTTCCTAAAGCATTTCCATGAACTACCAATCCGCTCATAGAATATTCTCTTCCTAGCATTTTATTAACGCTAACCATATCGCCGTTTGAAAGTGCTTCTCTTATATTAGAGCTTGATATTTTATCTTTTTTATATTTCAAAAAATTTATAAAACTTACTCCAATACCGCATTCTTTGGAATATTTCTTTAAAAATTCACTGTCGCCCATTCTATCTTTACCGAATGCAAAATCAGCTCCTACAGCGATATGCTTCATACGATAATACTCTATGAGTTTGTCAAAGAACTCTTTAGCTTCCATTGTATAAAATTCTGGTAAAAAGTCAATAACAATTATGTAATTAATACCCATAGCCTTTATTAAAGTATTATTATCTTCTGTATTATATATTGATACATTTTTCTTTTTGATAACTATTGCTATTGATATAAGGTTGTTTTTATTGGCATAGTCAACAGTGTATTTAATTAACTTTTGATGTCCTCTATGTACGCTGTCAAATTTTCCTATTGTTATTATACTGTCTTTTTTTATAGGAAGTTTACAAAAATCATATATAATTCGATTCATTTTAGTGTTCTTTATCCGTTTCTTTAATTATTAATTGTTTTTTTATCGTTATTGAGAATTTTTTTCAAAGCTAATGATATTATTATAGTGATTAATGATCCTATAAACATATATAAATTCATAGTCCAATAATTTACATTTCTTACTATTACTTCTAATAGATTATATTGTTCTATAGATACAGCAAATATTATTTTTATTATACCATATAATAAAAGTGCATTAAGTATGTTATGGTATATATATTGTCTTGAATTTAAAGATAATCCTAACATATAAAAAGCAAACATCATAAGCCATAAATTAATAAATAATAAAGCTATAGCGTAAATAGGCATTTCAGTTAAAGTAATTATTTTTAAAAGTGCTACTATTATAGGAAATACTTCAAATCCAAATATTATATCTGCTGTAAAACTTGATAAATAATTTCCTATAGAGTTTCTAGGAAATATACTAGATGTTTTTTCTACAACAGAAGTTCCATTAATTTCTTTTACTTCATGCAGAGATATTTCTTTATCAGTAATATATATATAGTCGCCAATATATAATTTACCCATAACGGTAGGGTCTACTAATATTACATTTTTATAAGTATTATCTAATAATTTATATCCAACTTTTATTAGATAGTTATCAACTCTTGTGAAATATCTTCCGGTATCATCTATGAATAATGAAGTTTTATCATTAAGTTCATTTCTAAGATAATCTATATTTTTATCGAACGCCACTGTATAAGCAGGATATAATGTTATAAAAAAAGCTAGAATACCTATTACTATAATAATGGATAAACCGCCTGAAAATTTATTTAAAGCTCCTATTATTATTACAGATGAAATACCAGCAACTATAACAATAGCTAGGAAATAATGTTCCATTAAATTTTTTACTAAATCAATATTCATATTTTGATAAATATTATTTGTGTCCATAACTTTAAATAGATAAATACCAAAATATATTATAAAAAACACTAAAAAGAAAAGTGTAAGAGTGATGAAATTTTTAATAATTTTCATGATTATATATTATATCTAGAGAAAGAAAAATTCAAGTATAAAAATAAAATTAAGCTGATTTAATATCATTTAATATACCAAAATTATAAAAAGCATTATTTATATCGTTAAAAGACTCTAAATAATTTGATAATTCCATAATATTATAATCATTTTTAACAACACCATACATATTTGCTAGAACTAAATCGCCTTTTTTATGTAATAATTCTTTTTTTAATTCTACAAGATATTCCCATATTTCTTTTTCTATAAATAAGCAATCAGATAAATCTAGTATGATATTATTTATGTTTTTGGTAATAAACTCTGAGAATAAATCTTTTACTTGAGGAAGATGTTCATCATATATATTATTATATAAAGATATAATGATAACAGAATCATCTTTTAAATAATAGCTGCTTTCAAATGAAATACCTATCATAAGGCTACTTTAACAAATTTTTTATTTTTAGTCAATGAATTTTTTTAATTTTATTTTAATCATTTAATTTTTTTAATTTATCTCTAGTACTTCTATATATTATAATAGGTTTATCGCCTGGTATTAGTTTTTCTTCTTTCATACCTAAATATGATTCTTTACTGCTTTGTGTTTTTACTACATTCTTATCCTGTTTTAATACTGTATCTGAATATTTTTTTCCTATAAGATTTACTATATTTTTTATAAAAGGAATATTTACTATTTTCTGATAAAATCTCATATATATAACTGTGTTTTCATCGTCAACAGGGGCGAATACTCCAAATACACGCATCTTTTCAAATATGTAATTCTGCCAAGTATTTGGAAAATAAAAATATAAAAAGTATTTGAAATCTTCTTTTTTCATTTCAGATTCTCTTAATGCTTTTTGTCCGTTGTCAATTACATTATTTACATAGAATTTTAATATATTGTTATCTTCATCTAACTCTACTAAAGGACCATTAACCACAGTTTTATTTCCTCTGCCTATAGTATTATAATGAACAAAAGCAATATGAACTACATCAAGCTGATTTTCTATACATCTTGTATAATGATTATGCCATTCATCTCTTATGGTGGAGTATGAGAATTTTTTATCTTTCAAATCATCAGGAAACATTATTCTATCATTGATTTTATCTTTATCTCCATACCATAACCATATAAATCCGTATAATTCTCTAACTTCATAACCTTCAACAAAGAAATTTTTATTAACTTCAGTATTTTTTCCATTAGCAGGAATCATTACTGTTTTTCCTGTTTCATCAAATTGAAAACCATGAAATGGGCATGCTATATTATTGCCGCAAATTTTTCCATGAGATAATGAAGCTCCTCTATGGCAGCATTTATCTTCTATACAGCATATATTATTGTTTGAATCTCTCCAAAATACCAGATTTTTATTCAATCTTTTAGCAAAAAGAGGTTTATTTCTTTTTACTTCTTTAGAATCTAGTACAGCATACCACATATTATATATCATAGTTGTATCCTCTATTTTTTATACTATTAATTATATATTGTTATTTTAATAAATAAACATTTTATAAGATGATTTACAAAAAATATAATATTGTGTAGTTTGTTAAATACTGAATTATAATTAAATTTTACTTTTAATGATTATTCTGTTATAATTGCATTATGAAAGACTTAAAAAAATTAGAACAGATATTAAATGCTCCTATTAATATTGATAATATTAATAGGATTAATGATTTATTTATTAGATATTTATTTTCTTATCCAGGAAATGAGAATATAGCATTAAATTTTATTAATTCGGTATTTAAAGATTCTAATTTTAATACTTTCAAAAGCATAGAGATATTAAATCCATTTAATATTTCAGAAAACTATGATGAAAAAGAGTCTATAGTTGATATAAAAGCGGTAACAGAGAGCGGTATTACAGTTTTGATAGAAATACAAGCCAGAGGCAATGAAAGTTTTATAAAAAGAAGTTTGTATTATTGGGCATATAATTATACTTCTAATTTAGAACGAGGTATATATTATGATGAACTCAAGCCTACTGTAAGTATAAATATAATAAATTTCAAATTAAAAAATATAGATAAATTGCATAGTTGTTTTTTGCTAAAAGAATTAACAAACAATAATATATTAACAGATCATTGTCAGATTCATTTTATAGGTTTGCCTAATTTTGATAATATTACTAAAGACTTAGATAATGAGTTTTTGTCTTGGGTTAAGTTTTTTAAGGGGGAAGATATGTCATTACTTATAAAAGAAAATACTGTTTTTGAAGAAGTAGATAAAAAATGTAAGACTTTCTTTAATACAAGCCCTGTTATGGATAAATATAAAAAGGCTGAAATAGATGCTTATTTCTTTGATGAAAGTATGAAAATTGATTTGCAAAAAGCTAGAGAAGAGGGTATAGAACAGGGTAGAAAAAAAGAACAAATTGATATAGCTAAAAGCTTCAAAAAGTCAGGTATAGATATAAAAATAATAAGTGAAAATACCGGATTAACTATAGAAGAAATAGAAAAATTATAAACTAATTTATTTTTATAAATAATTCATATAAATATTCTTTATAATTATATAAATTCAAATATTTTTTATTATTTACTTTAATATACTTGTTATTAATATTTTTTAATATATAATATCACCGAAAATAATTCATTTTTTCAATTTAATGTTAAATATAAATTAAGGAAATAAATATGGCTTTATCTATAGGAATAGTAGGACTTCCAAATGTAGGAAAATCTACACTTTTTAATGCTTTAACTAATGCTCATGCTGAGGCGGCTAATTACCCATTTTGTACTATAGATAAAAACGAAGCCACTGCTATAATAAAAGATGAAAGAGTTGATAAATTAGCAGCACTTTTCAAATCAAAAAAGAAAGTTTATAATACAACTACATTTGTAGATATTGCCGGACTTGTAAAAGGTGCTTCAAAAGGTGAGGGACTTGGCAATAAATTCCTTTCTCATATTAGAGAAGTTAATGCAGTTTTACATGTGGTGAGAGTGTTTGAAGATGGAAATATTACTCATATTGGAGAAGTTGATCCTTTAAGAGATTTAGATATTATTTTAACAGAGCTTATGCTTGCAGATATTGAAACTATTAATGCAAGAATGGAAAAGCAGAAAAAAGTAGCAAAAGGTGCTAAGGGAAAAGCTGCTGAAGAAGAAGTGGCTTTGCTTGAAAAAATACTTCCTGAATTGAATAATTTCAAGCCTGTATTTAGTCTTGATTTAACAGATACAGAAAAAGAAATATTAAAACCTTTATTCTTATTAACAGCAAAAAGTATGATGATAGGTGCTAATTTATCAGAAAATGAACTTGCTAATCCTGAAAAAAATTCTAATTATGTAACATTACAAAAATATGCAAATGAAAGAAACATTGAATTAATACCTTTTAGTGCCAAAATAGAAGCAGATTTACAGGATTTAGATGAAGAAGAAAGATTAAGCTATTTAGAAGATTTGGGAGTAAAAGAATCAGGAGTGGCAAGACTTACAAAAGCAGGACATAGATTATTAAAACTTTTAACATTCCTAACTTCAGGAGAAGATGAAACAAGAGCTTGGACAGTTAGAGAAGGTGCTTATGCTCCAGAGGCTGCCGGAGTTATACATAGCGATTTTGAAAGAGGATTCATCAGTGCTGAAGTTATAAATTGCGATAAACTATTGGAACTTGGAAGTTTTGTTAAAGCTAAAGAGGCCGGTGCTATAAGACTTGAGGGTAAACAGTATCTTATGCAGGAAGGCGATGTTGTAACATTCAGATTTAATGTATGATTTATATATTCTATATTATTAATAACCCATAAAATATTAAAAAAACATTGATTAGAAAACTAAATTATGAAGATAAATTTTGAAATTAAATATATAAAGCTTTTTATATTATCTGCTTGTATAGGGGCAGTAGTTGGGTTTATAATTTCTATATATAGGATTATATTATATAAATTAAGTGTTAATGTCTTTTATGTATCAAATTTTATATTTGCAAAATGGTATTATCCTATTTTACTTTTTATATTTCTTATAAGTATGGGATGCTTAATAGGTTATATACTTATACATTATCCGCAGATAAGAGGGGCAGGAGTTCCTCAGATAAAATATTATATATCTTTACATGAACCTAAAAACATATTTTTTGAAATTTTATTTAAACTTTTCGGAAGTATGATTTCATTTGCAAGCGGTATTTCTTTAGGAAGAGGAGGTCCTTCAATGCATGTCGGTATGCTTGTAGGACTATTTTTCCATAAATATTTTTCAAAACTAGCAAAATACAGAAGATATTTACTTGTTTCCGGTGCTTGTGCTGGAATGACAGCCACTTTCAGTGCACCTTTTACAGGTATTGCATTTTCCTTTGAGGAGCTTGGAGAGCATAAGAATCATATAGTTTTTGTATGTATAGTTTTTTCTTCTATAGCTTCAATACTTGTAATAGAGCATATTGTAGGGCAGGGCTTCATACTTAATTTTAATCTGCCTAAAATACTTGAGGTAAGACATTATATATCTTTACTTCCTTTTGGTATAATATGCGGCATACTTGCTTCTATATTAAATTATCTTATGAATTTCTTTTCTAAGATGTATCAAAAGATTAATAATGATATAATTCGTCCTGTGCCTGCATTCTTGCTTGCTGGTTTAATGATAATGTTTTTCCCTTATGTACTTGGAAGCGGTGATTTGCTTATAGGAAGTATAGTAAAAGATAAGTTTTCTGTATCTATGCTTTTTATATTAATATTTATGAAATTATTTTATACTTCTGTATGTGCTACTTCTGGGGCAGTTGGAGGAATATTCTTTCCTACATTTATATTAGGTGCTTCAATAGGTTCTTTATATGATATATTTTTAGTTAAATATTTTCCTGATTATGCAGTATATGGAGATTTGTTTATACTTCTTGGAATAACTTCTCTTATGTCAGGAATTACAAGAACACCTATAATGGTATGTATATTGATACTTGAAATATCCAACTCTATTTCTAATTTCTCGGCTCTGGTTATAGTGGCGATAATATCATATATGGTTGCTAAAGTATTGGGGGTAACTTCTATATACGATCATAATGATTAATAAGTGATTTTTATATATTATGGAACTTTATCAAGAATTATTTAATGATTATTTAAAAGAATATTATAAGACTCTTGAAGAATTATTGAATTGTTTAGAAAATAATGATAAAGAAAAATTTCAAATAAATATTGAACCATTTATATATAAAGAAGATAATGAGGCAGAATATACAAAAGATAAAAATTATATTGAAAGATTAAAATTAATTTTATCTATACTTTATCATAAAAATAGAAATGAGTTAATGAATAAAAAATCATTTGAAGATTTGCTTGTTTTTTTATTTGAAGAAGAGATAAAAGACAGACAAACTAATTCTTATCAGGCAATAGGTACTTCTTTGAAAATTATGAGTTTTTTATTTGTTAAACTTTATAATGATGATATAAATAAATTACTTTCTAAATATAAAGATTTATTTGATAAAGCAAAAAATGCAAACTTTGACTGTAATTGCGGTTATGGTATTGATGATTATGATTATTATAATGAAATATTAGATGAATTAAGTATAGATGCAGTAATATCATACTTTATAGATATTGATGAATCAAAATTATGTTCAAAACTTATTGATATATGGAAAAGCAATGTAAAAGAATGGAATAAAAAGAATTTAGATAAATTAAAATATTATGAGTCACTTATAGAAGATAAAGAATCTTTACTGGAAACTACTAAAAAACTTTTTGAAATTGCTGTTAAAGAAAATGAGAGTAATTGGGATATAGTTTCTACTTTAAATAATTATCTTAAATCTTTAATAGAAAATAAAAAATATGATTATGCTTGGCAATTAATATCAAAATATATGAATAATATAAAAAATATTCAAGATGATAAATTTTATAATATTAATTTAGGCAGATATATAATAGAAAGATCGGCTGATATAATGCTTAATATTAATAATGAAAAATTAGAAAAAGAAATATGGTCTTTCATTAGTGAACCTTTTATAGCAGAACATCATTCTTTTTATTTGAAATTATACGAAAAAGTATTGTTATGCTGCGATATTGTAAGAGATGAAAAATTAAAAAATAAAATATCAGAAGAGTATCAGAAAGAATTGAAAAAATTTGAAGATGTATTCAAATAAATTATATTCTATTATTTAAAATCTTTTTTATTGAGTATATAATAAAGTTTTATTAAAAAATTATATAATGTGTATTGGTCAGCAAAATGAAATCATTTCAGTATATACC
>CASEHG010000117.1 GCA_949287565.1 uncultured Brachyspira sp. | reverse complement strand
TGCTCAAATAATACTGGCAAAAAAGAAGCTTCCACATATGAAAGTGTATTAGATTATGTACAAGTAGATTCACCAAATTCATTTGCTCCTTTAGGAATAGGTATTACAGTTGCACCTCCTGAACATGGACAAAATGGAAAATATTTTATAGTTAATAAAAATATTGCAGAATCTACATTCGATTATATGAATAATGCTTATATATACAGAGCATCAAAAGATAAAGAAGCATTATTATCTCTTTATGGAGATTATCAAAATAATACAAACAAAAATTTTACAGAAAATGAATATAAAATAGATATAGAATATAATATAACTTCTATTAATGAAAAATTCACATTATGGAAAGTAGATGATATATATTATACTTTATCTACAAAAGTAGAAGACGACAAAGATTTAACAAATTTATCTGTACTTTATGTAAATTCAATACATTGGAATAAAAAATAATAAAATAATATAAAAAATAAAAGGGCTTGTATTAAGCCCTTTTTTATTTAAAAAATTTCAGCTAAGTAATACAATATTAATCTTTGGATTAAAAGCATAATGCTGTTCTATTTTCTTTCTAGTATCCTCTATCAAATTAATAACATCTTCAGCTGTACTTTCTGTTTTAGCGTCATATAATGATTCATTGATAATATAGTTTGGAAATCTTTTATGCCATTTCATAGCTCCAAATTGCATATCAAGTCCTCCTACTCTCTCCACCATCTCATAAGCTTTAACATCATAAAAATCTTCAAATACAGGTCCTATACTAGCTTCTGTAGGTGCAACAGATCCTCTTATATATCTAAACCAATCTATTCTATTATCAATGCTTTCAGGACTGTCTTTTTCTAATACCAGTACTGCTGATAATATAATAATAAATCTTTTTTCTTTATCAGTTAAAGCTAAATATTCATCTTTACTTAATTCTGTTACACTACAATCTTGTTTATTAAATAATGTTACAGACTTAACAAAATTAGGCAGAGATATTCCAAAAGATTCTAATTTATCATATATAGCAGCCCCTATTCTAGTATTAACTAAAGCCACAAATTCCAATCCGGATAAATTTCTAATTCTAGCCTCATGTGAAAGTCTTTCTAAAATAGCAGAACTATTAGATTTTAAAATTCCATCTTCTAAAAATTCAAAAGATTCAAATTCTCCTTCTAACGATACTATTATGCCATTATACCCATTATCAGAAACTATAACCTTACTAGTATCTCCCATAACAAAATAATCAATAACATTCTTATACAAAAAATTAGCAAGTTCTAAAAAATCAGATATTTTTTTTACAACAATATATAAGTCAATATTTCCGCCTACATTAAATCTGCTGAATTTACTAAAGGCCTGGTTTATATAATATTCTATATTTTTTTCTTTGAGAAAGCTCTCAACCATTTTGTAATTTTCTTGCATATTCATTGCTAATCCTTACTATATTGCCTGCTCCCAAAGTTAATATTATATCTCCATCTTTTTTCATATCATCAAGTACCGGCAATACATCTTCTATATTTGGAACATATCTTATATGCTCATTTTGTTTTCTAACTACATCGCATATAATCTCACCGCTTATTCCTGCTATAGGAGCTTCACCTGCTGCATAAATATCACTAATAATAACTTCATCAGCATCATTAAATGCAGACTCAAAATCATTAAGAAG
Organism: uncultured Brachyspira sp.; assembly: GCA_949287565.1. Taxonomy (GTDB): domain Bacteria; phylum Spirochaetota; class Brachyspiria; order Brachyspirales; family Brachyspiraceae; genus Brachyspira. Next base: position 6,514 of record CASEHG010000117.1, on the reverse strand, counting down.
AAGTTCTGTTCTGCTGTATCTATGCGGTTGGAATACTGCTATTATTCTTCTGTTTTTATAAGCATTTTTCACTGATGAAAGTGTAGCTTTTATTTCTGTTGGATGATGGGCATAATCATCAAATAAAGTTATCTCTTTATCATAAAGTTTATTCAATCTTCTTCCTACACCCTCAAAAGTTTTCAATCCTTCTTTTATATCAGCAATATCAATACCTAAATGAATACCTACTCCTATTGAAGCTAAAGAATTCAATACATTATGAATTCCTATAAGAGGAACAGAAAATTCTCCCAAACATTCATTATTATGATAAGCTGTAAAATAAGTTATAGGTGCTTCTACCCTAATAGAATCTTTATCAACATAGAAATCATAATCCTTTGAAAATCCATAAGAATAGAATTTTTTATTAGCACTTTTTGCTAAATCTTTTACAACACTATCTTCAAAGCATAAAAATGAACATCCGTAAAAAGGAACTTTATTAATAAACTCTAAAAAAGCAACTCTTAATGCCTCAACATTTCCATAATAATCCAAATGATCATTATCAATATTAGTAACTATATTAATTACAGGAGAAAGCCTCAAAAAACTTCCATCACTTTCATCTGCTTCACATACCATATATTCACTGCTTAAATCATTACAAGCGGCATTACTTTTTAAATTAAAATGGTTTCCTCCTATTATACAAACTGGATTAAGTCCTGCATGCATCATTATCTGACTTATAAGAGATGTTGTTGTAGTTTTACCATGAGAACCTGATATTGCTATACCATATCTTAAACGCATAAGTTCAGCCAACATTTCACCTCTAGGTATAACAGTTATCTTTTTTGCTTTTGCTTCAATAATCTCTTCATTAGTTGGACTTATAGCCGATGAAGTTACAACTGCCGTAACATCATCTTCTATATTTTGGGCCTTATGCCCATAATATACTTTTATTCCCGCAGATTCTAAAGATTCTGTTTTTGCTGTTTTAGCTAAATCGCTTCCTGTTATAGTAAAACCTATAGCATTTAATACACTTGCTATAGCACTCATTCCAATTCCGCCTATTCCTATAAAATGTATCTTTTCTTTTCTTTTTGTAAACATATGTTCCCCAATATTTAATATTTTAGTATAATCATTTTTTTTCTAGAATTCCAGTTATATCATCAACTATTGAAGATACAGCCCTTGCACTCCAATTATTTTTAATATTTTCTCTCATCTTTTTCAATCTCTCTTCATTATTCAAATTATTTACAATAATATTTTCTAACTTTTCTTTATCCAAATCAGATTCTTCTATTAAATATGCCATATCCTTATTAAGTAAGTCTAAAGCATTAAAATATTGATGATTATCTGTTGCATAAGGAAAAGGTACTAACAATGAAGGAACATTGACAGCTAATATCTCACTGATAGAACTGCTTCCAGCTCTAGATATAACAAAATCCGCAGCATGAAGTAAATTGGCCATATCTCTATAATAACTATGTACAAAAACATTTTCAAATTTAGCACTATTTACTTTAGCAATTATATCATTAGCCCATTTAGGACCGGCAAGCCATACTATATATAAATTATTAACTTTATCTTTTATATCTTTTATGCATTCAAAAAATAATTCATTCAATTTCAAAGCACCCTGAGAACCTCCCATAACAACTAAAAGCTTATCATCTTCTTTTAATTTCATAACACTTCTAGCACTTTCTCTATGAACAACAAAGAAATCGTTTCTTACAGGATTACCAAAAACTTTTCCATTAGGCATAAACTCTAAAGTTTTTGAAAAAGTTAAATATGCTCTTTTAGCATTTTTGTAAAATATTCTATTAACTTTACCAGGAATAGAATTCTGCTCGCATAAAAATATAGGTATATTTTTAGTTTTTGCAGCATAAAGCATAGGAAATGATACAAATCCACCCATACCTATTACACAATCAGGTTTATGCTTTTTTATTATACGGTAAGATTTCATCAAAGCTGGTATAAATTTTAACATAAATATTATTTTCTTGAAAAAATTACCTGGAGAATTAATATTTATAGTATTAAAATCATAATTGCTCGGTATTAAATTATAATCCTTTTGAGCAACAACAAGTCTAGGTTTATGTCCTTCTTTTTTCATATAATCATATATAGAAATAGCAGGAGTTATATGTCCGGCAGTTCCGCCGCCGCATAAAATTACATTCATTGTTCTCTCCTTTGAGTTATTTTTAATAAAATACCTACCATTATCATATTAACAACTAAAGCATTTCTACCATAACTAATGATAGGAAGTGTCATACCAGTAGTAGGCAGCATAAGTGTAGCCACCATTATATTTAAATACGCCTGCACACTAATGAACATTGTAATAGCAAATGAAAGATTTTTTAAAAACAGATCTTTAGTACGCGACGATATTATAAATCCCCTAATAGTAAATGATAAAAATAAAAGCAATATAATAACATTACCTACCAATCCATATCTTTGAGATACGGAAGCATATATAAAGTCAGTTAAGGCAGCAGGCAAATGTGTACTAACATCAGCTATATATTCATCAGGAATTCCAGTAACTCCTCCGTAATTAAATGCCAACTTAGCCCTTCTTATTTGATAAACTTCCTCTTCAGGCTGACTTTGAGGATCCAAAAATGATACAACTCTGCTCCTCATATATGGAGTATTAAAAATGAAAATAGCAAAAAGAATCAATAATAAAACACCTGAAAGTAATATTGATCTTAAAGGTATGCCTCCGTAAAAGAATATGGCAAAACCAACTATAGAAAATAAAAGTGCTGTACCAGAATCCGGCTCTATTAAAATAAGTCCTGAAACAATTATCAAAATTATCAATGGCGGAAATAAACCTCTTTTGATATCTATTAATTTCTCACCTTTCTTACTCAAAACACTAGCAAAATATATACTGCATGCTATTTTAGCAATTTCTGAAGGCTGTATAGTAATGCCTAAAGGAAGAAGAAGCCATCTTTTTGCATAACTTCCTGCAACTGTTATACCAAATATACATACAGATGCGAGAAGCAGCAAAGTAAAAAGCAGAATAAAAGGTACCATCTTATCTAAAACTGTAAAGAAATCCGGAACTATAAGCATAATAATAGTAAAAACAAGCATAAATGATAATAATTTCAAATGATTAGAAAAATATGCTGTATTAGGCTCATGTATGGTTTGTGCTCCATATATAGAAACGAGTCCAGCTACAAGTAAAGCTATATATATTATTAATAAATACTTATCAGGAAACAATTTTCTGCTTATCATAAACACTCTTCTATTTTATAGTATCTTATAACCTAATGACATTTTTAACTCTATAAATGTCGTATTATTATAATGAGGGAGTCCAACATGAAGTCCTGCCGATGCCCCTATATTAAAAATTAAAGTTTCTTTTAAAAATTTAAAGTTTATAATACTAGCCATACCAAATTTATGAGATAAATGCTTTGAATTAATCAAATATGTAAGACCATAATATCCGCCTATATAAAACATACTTATCTTTCCTAAAAGATAAAAATCATTAATTAATTCAAATTCACTTTTCGCATGCAATATTGAGGTTCTAGGATCATAATAATATTTTTTATCACCAACATTCACATAAGACATATTTAGATTATTTATTAAAATAAAATTATCAAATTTAAATATAAAATATGGAGAAACATTTATTATATACCCAAATGCATTACCCTTTTCCATAGCATACAATTCATTAAAAGAGTAGCTTACATCTTTACTGTCAAATCCGGCATAACCAAAATTCATAGCATTAAACATAAAATCGGCATATCCGCTTACTCTAATTCCTAAAAATGATAATGGCTTCACATCTATATATAGACCAACCATATCAGAAGACAATGAGAAATTATTCTCTATACCGAAATCAACCTTTGTATCTTTAAATAAAAAATTGGTAGCATTTTTATAAAAATATAATCTATAATATAATCTAGTTTCTAAATTAAATTTTATATAGTTAAATCCCCCCAAAGCTGTTTGCTCTATGAAAAGTTCATTACTATAAATACCTGTATTAGTATTTACTGCTAACTTCCTTTCATATATGTCCATATTAAAAATAGTATTTATATCTGCAAAAACAATCTTTGAATATATAAAAACTAACACTATAAGAATATTTATTTTTTTCATTCAAATCTCAAAAATTATGAAAACTTTTTTAATATGATACTTTATAAAATAAAAAAATCAAGATAAAAAATATCATTTTACTATTTTAATATATAAGTAATATACACAAAAAATAGATTGAAAAAAAAGGATATATATGCTATTATAAAAATATAGATTATATCTTACTCAAGGCATTTTCTGATGTATAGAAGTATTATCAAATCGATAATGGAAAATAGGATTGAAGTCATCAAAAAAGACTCTACTTTGTTAGAGGTGGCTTCTCTTGTCTCTAAATCTTCTAATAAGATATTAGCTGTTATTAATGATTCAGATAAAATAATTGGAATAGTCAATTATAAAGAATTATTAGTAAATATATTAAAAAATGCAAATAAAAAAGATTCAAAAAATATATTCAATAAAGAAATATCAGCTTTTATGAATAAAAATCTTATAGTAGCACATCCTGAAGATGATATACTAGTAGCATTTGATATAATGAAAGAAAATAAAATAGATTATCTAATAATAATAAATAGTGATAATTACCCTATTGGAATAGTCAATATATATGATATATATGAAACTATAATAAAAATAAGAATGCGTAATATGAGCATTGCAATTAATGAAGTAGAAAAGAAATCTTCTATAGAAAAAGATAAAGTTATAAAAAAATTGATGAAAGAAATTGATACTTTGCATGCTCAATCAACTATAGATCCTTTAACAGGACTATTTAATGTAAGATATTTCAATAAAATCATAGAAGAAGAAGTGGAAAGAGCCAAGAGATATAAATACAGTATATCTATCATATTTATGGATCTTGACCATTTCAAAGATATTAACGATATTTATGGTCATGACTGCGGCAATGTAGTACTTCATGAAATAGGAAGATTATTAAGTAATAGTTCTGATAATATTAATATGCTTAGAAAAAGTGATATTGCTATACGTTACGGCGGTGAAGAATTTATTGTTATATGTCCTAATACTAAAAAAGAACAAGCCTATATAGTAGCAGAAAGAATAAGAAAAACAGTAGAGAAAAAAAGATTTAGTTATGAATCTACTATTATAAATGTTACTGTAAGTGTAGGAATCGCTGAACATAAAGGAACATCTAAAAAGCCTATAGCAGATACTATAAAAAATGCTGACACTGCAATGTATGAAGCTAAACATCTTGGCAGAAATAAAGTAATACTGCATTAATATTTTTTCAATTCTTTTAATTCATTTCATTAAATCATATAAATTAAATGATAATTTTAATAATGCAATATATCATATAAAAAAATAAAGGCCGTCAACAAATTATTGACAGCCAAAATAATTTTTTTATTATTTATAGCGATAAAGTTTTTTATTCGTAACTTATTTACAATGAAAGTTACCAGATGCTTTGTTTATCGCTTAAAAAATCATATATAATTTATTTAACTTGTAAAGAAGTGATAACAGCTAAGTCAGCTATATCCTGAGCAGAACAACCTCTTGAAAGGTCATTAGCAGGTTTAGCTATACCTTGAAGCATAGGACCTATAGCAGTACATTTTCCTACTCTTTGAGCTATTTTGTGTCCAATATTTCCAGAGTTTAACTCAGGGAATATAAATACATTAGCATCACCTTTAATAGGAGAACCAGGAGCTTTTTGAGCAGCAACTTTTTCAATCATAGCTGCATCAAGCTGCATTTCGCCGTCGTAAACGAAATCTACTACTTGTGAATCTAATATTTTTTTAGCTTCTCTAACTCTAGTAATTGATTCATGTTCAGCAGAACCTTTAGTAGAGAATGAAAGTAAAGCAACTTTAGGCTCATTACCTGTCATATTTCTATAAGATTCAGCTGTAGCCTTAGCTATATCAGCAAGCTGTTCAGGTGTAGGTTCAGGTATAACAGCACAGTCAGCAAAGCAAGATATACCATTTGTAAATAAAGATTTATCAGGGCTTTCAAGGAAGAATGTAGATGATAAAGTTCTAATTCCTGGTTTAAGTCCTATTAAGAATAAAGCTGCCCTAAGCATTTCACCTGTAGAATAAACAGCACCGCCTACCATACCGTCAGCATCATTGTCAGCGATCATTGCAGCAGCTGCATATATAGAATGGTTTGTAATTAAATCTTTAGCATGATCTTTAGTCATACCTTTCTTTTCTCTAGCTTTAAATAGCATTTCAATATATTGTTCTGTTTTAGCTTCTTTAGTTGGATCAAAAATTTTAACAAAACCGTCATCCAATTTTAAATCATTTTCTTTAGCTAAACCTTCTATTTTAGCAGTATCACCTACTAATATAAGACCTTT
>CASEHG010000116.1 GCA_949287565.1 uncultured Brachyspira sp. | reverse complement strand
TCACATTTAGGTAATGGTCATACTGAATATGTTGTTAGTGTTCTGACGAAGGACTAATAACAAATAATATATAAACAATTTAAAATACATTAAATATTAATTTTAATATTAAAAGATTTAGTAATATTGAATAAAAGGAGAAATTTATTATGAGTAAAATAATTGGAATAGATTTAGGAACAACAAATTCATGTGTATCAGTAATGGAAGGCGGTAAACCTGTAGTAATAACAAATGCTGAAGGAAACAGAACAACTCCTTCTGTAGTAGCATTTACAAATAAAGGTGAGGTATTAGTAGGTCAGCCTGCTAAAAACCAAATGGTAACTAACCCAGAAAATACAATCTTCTCTATTAAAAGATTTATGGGTAACACTTATGCTGAAGTAACAGAAGAGCGTTCAAGAATGCCTTATACTGTTATAGAAGACGGCGGAAAAGTAAAAATTAAAACTTTAGAAGGAAACTTCACTCCGCAAGAAATAAGTGCAAGAATACTTCAAAAGATGAAACAAACAGCAGAAGAATATTTAGGTGAAACTGTAACAGATGCAATCATCACAGTACCTGCATACTTTAATGACAGCCAAAGACAATCTACGAAAGATGCTGGACGTATTGCCGGACTTAATGTATTAAGAATAATAAACGAGCCTACTGCTGCAGCTTTAGCTTATGGTATGGAGAAAAAGAAAGATGAAAAAATCGCAGTTTATGACTTGGGCGGCGGTACTTTCGATATATCTATACTTGAATTAGCTGACGGAGTATTTGAAGTAAAAAGTACAAACGGTGATACTCACTTGGGCGGTGATGACTTTGACCAAGCTATTATCGATTGGTTAATAGATGAGTTTAAGAAAGATACAGGCGTTGACTTGAACAATGATAAAATGGCTTTACAGAGATTAAAAGAAGCTGCTGAAAAAGCTAAAAAAGAAGTTTCAAGTTCATTACAAACTGATATTAACTTGCCATACTTGACAGCAGATGCATCAGGTCCTAAACACTTGAATGTATCTTTATCAAGAGCAAAATTTGAGGATTTAGTAAAAGATTTAGTAGAAAAAACTCGTATCCCATGTGAAAAAGCATTGAAAGATGCAGGACTTTCTACTAGCGATATAGATGAAGTTATACTTGTTGGAGGTTCTACAAGAGTACCTTTAGTACAGGAAACAGTTAAAAACATATTTGGAAAAGAGCCAAACAAAAGCGTAAACCCAGACGAAGCAGTAGCAATGGGTGCTGCAGTACAAGGCGGTATCATTAAAGGTGATGTTAAAGACGTTCTTCTTCTTGACGTTACTCCGCTTTCACTTGGTATTGAAACAGAAGGTTCAGTAATGACTGTTTTAATCAACAGAAACACTACTATACCTACAAACAAAAAACAAGTATTCTCTACAGCAGCAGACAATCAATCATCTGTAACTATTAGAGTATTACAAGGTGAAAGAAAAATGGCTAATGACAACAGAGAGCTTGGAAGATTTGACTTGGTAGGAATACCACCTGCACCAAGAGGAGTACCACAAATCGAAGTTTCATTCGATATTGACGCTAATGGTATCGTACATGTTACAGCTAAAGACTTAGGTACTGGTAAAGAGCAGAAAATAACAATAGCTTCTTCAAGCGGACTTAGCGAAGATGAAATAAACAAAATGGTTCAGGACGCTGAAAAACATGCTGAAGAAGATAAAAAGAAAAAAGAAGAAGTTGAAGCTAAAAACAATGCTGACCATATGATTTATCAGACAGAAAAATTATTGAAAGAGTCCGGAGATAAATTACCTCCTTCTGATAAATCTGAGATAGAATCAAAAATGAATGCATTGAAATCAGCAGTAGATTCTAATAATACAGATAATATTAAAAGAGCTACAGACGATTTACAGGCTACTTGGAGCAAAGTTTCAGAGGCACTTTATAAACAAGCAGGAGCTCAGCAGCAAGCACAGCCTGATGCTGGACAACAACAAGCACAGCAAAATAACAGCCAAGATTCAGGCAGAAAAGATGACGGCGTAGTTGATGCTGATTATGAAGTTGTTGATGACAATAAATAATAGACAAATAATAAAATAGATAAAAAGTAAAAGTTGAATATATAAAGTCTAATGGGCGGTTGGAAGTTAATTTTTAATGGTTTGATTTTCAGCCGCCTATATTTTTATGGAGTATATAGTAAAATGACTGAATTATTAGAAGCTATTAAAAATAATGATTTGGAGAAAGTAAAATTTTTAATAGATAAAGGAGCTGATGTTAATATAAAAAACAGATATGGTAATACTCCTTTAAATACAGCTTCAGGATTTGGTTATTTTGAAATTGTTAAATATTTGATAGAGCATAATGCTGAAAATACTGATGCTTTGGTTATGGCTTCTATGAATGGACATTTTGAAGTAGTAAAATATTTAATAGAAAAAGGAAGTTATGTAATAAAACATAGTAGTGCTTTATGGTATGCCTCAAAAAATGGTCATATAAAAATAGTTAGGTTGTTAATAGATTCTGGTGCGGATATTAATTTAAAAAATATAGCAGATGTTACTGTTTTGATACTTGCTTCAATGAATAATCATTTAGAAATAGTAAAATATTTAGTAGAAAATGGAGCTGATATAAATGTTAAGGATAAAAAGGGTAGAACTGCTTTGAGATATGCTGTGGAAAATGGGCATTCAGAAGTAGCGGAATTTTTAAAATCAAAAGTGGCTAAATAAAAATATATTTACAATTTTAGTTCTTTGACAATTTACTATAATGTTAGTATAATAAAAATATAATTGTTTTATAGGTGTGTATGGAATATTCAGAGTATCTTGAAAAACTTAAAAAAGAAATTATCACTATTGATAATATTAACAGAATAAATGACTGCTATATAAGGTATTTATTTTCAGAGAAAGGTAATGAGAGAATAATACTTAGTTTTATAAATTCTGTTATGAAAAATATGCATTTCAAAACTTTTGTAAAAGCTGAGATTCTTAATCCTTTTAATTTAAGTAAATATTTAGAAGGAAAGGAGTCGGTAATGGATATAAGATGCATTACTGATAGCGGAGAGGTTGTTATAATAGAAATACAATCGCAGGGTAATATTGAATTTATTTACAGAAGTTTATTTTACTGGGCTAATGCTTATGCCGTTATGTTAAATAAGGGTGAAAATTATAATAATTTATGTCCGGTAATAAGTATAAATATTTTGAATTTTAATTTGATGTATGATATAAATGATATTCATACTTGCTATGTTTTAAAAGAGATCAAGCATAACAAAATACTTACTAATCATTGCCAGCTTCATTATATAGAGCTTCCTAAATTTAATTTTGATTCAAATTATAATGAGGCAGAAAAGAAATTTTTATCTTGGTTAAAATTTTTTAAGGGGGATAAAATGGAAAATTTATTGAAAGAAGATACTATATTTGAAGAAGTGAAATTAAAATCTGAATCGTTTGTGCATACCAATCCTTTAATAGACAGCTACAGAATAAAAGAGGCAGATGAGTATTTTAATAAAAGAATGCTTGATTATGAATTGAAAGAAGCTGAAAGAAAAGGTATAGAAAAAGAAAAATATGCATTAGCTAGAAATATGAAGAATGAAAATCTTGATATAAATTTAATAAGTAAAATAACAGGTTTAAGCATAGAAGAAATTATTAAATTGTAACTTATTTAAAAAATATTTTTTTGTGTTATAATATTTGGCAATAAAAATAAGGCAGATAAGTGAAAAATAAAATTATAGCTTTTATTAAAAGAAAAAATGAATCCATACATACAACCGAAACTATATATATAGCTTCTATACTTACTATGGTTGGCGGTTTTGTTGATGCCTATACTTATATTACTAGGGGAGGAGTTTTTGCTTATGCTCAAACTGGTAATATAATATTTTTTGCTATGGGTTTGGTGAGAAAACAATTCAAAGATACTCTGCATTATTTTATATCTATTGTAATTTTTGTTGTTGGAATTTTTTTTGCTTTGTATATAAAGAAAATTTTGAATAAAAGAAAGATAATTGAATTTGAATATGTTATCATTTTAATAAATTCTATATTGATGTTTATAGTTGGAATACTTCCTGAAACATTTTCAGATACGATAATTGTAGGAAGTATATCATTTATGTCAGCAATATTTATGATAACATTTAATAAAGTAGAAGGACTTTCTTATGTTACAAATATGTGTACTGGTAATTTAAGATCTGCTTCTGAGAACTTATTTAAATTTTTATTTGATAAAGATAAAACAGGATTAAAAAAAAGTTTAATGTATATTACGATATTATGTTCTTTTGCTTTAGGAGCTTTTTTAGGAACTTTATTTACTAATATGATTGGAATTAGAGCTATATGGGTTTCTTCAGGTTTATTATTAGTAGTTGAAAGTTTAATGTTTTTTGAAAAATAAATGTATTGATATTTTTTATATAATTTTAAAGGATATTTATTATGGATAAAGATTATTATAAAATACTTGATGTTAATATATTTGCAAGCAATGAAAAAATAAAAAAATCTTATAGAGAATTGGCTATGAAATATCATCCGGATAGAAATCCTGGTGATGAAAATGCTCATAATATGTTTGTAGATATAAATGAAGCTTATGAAATTTTATCAGATAAAGAAAAGCGTATGGAATATAATATTAGTTATTTAGCCAGCAATAAATATGTTGTTGGCGGTTTAGCAATTACTGGTTTGGGATTAGGTTTACTTCTTGGAAGAAAAAAGAAATAATTTGTTTTAGAATACTTATTTATCGTTTAATTATGTAATTATAGATAAATTAAATTTAAATAGATAATTTTATTAAGAGGATATGATAAATGGCAGAAAAAAGAGATTATTACGAAGTATTAGGAGTGGCAAAAACTGCTACTAATGATGAAATAAAAAAAGCATATAGAAAATTGGCTATGCAGTATCACCCGGATAGAAATCCCGGAAATAAAGAAGCTGAAGATAAATTTAAAGAGGCTACAGAGGCCTATGAAATATTATCTGATGAGAAAAAAAGAGCACAATACGATCAATTTGGTTTTCAAGGTGTTCATAGTGATTTTGCTGATGCTTATGGCAGAGGCGGTTTTGACTTTTCGTCAATGTTCGGCGGCGGCGGCGGATTCGGTGATTTAGACGATATATTCAGTTCATTTTTTGGAGGCGGATTTTCAGGAAGAGGTTCAAGATCTCAAAGACGCGGTAATGATATAAGACATGATGTTACTTTATCTTTAGAAGATGCTGTTTTCGGAAAGAAAATGGAAATCAAATTAGATAAAAATGATACTTGTGATGTTTGTCATGGTACAGGAGCAGAACCCGGCACAAAAACACAAACTTGTCCTACTTGCGGAGGAAGCGGAGAAGTTAGAATGGCTCAGGGATTCTTCAGTGTAAGAAGAACATGCAGCAGATGTAATGGAAGCGGTTCTATAGTAACAACTCCTTGTAAAAACTGTAAAGGAAGCGGTACTGTTAAGAAAACTAAAACTATTTCTGTTAATATTCCTAAAGGTATAGATGATAATACTCAGCTTAGAGTAAGCGGAGAAGGTGAGGCTATAGGCGGAGGAATAGCAGGAGATTTATATTTGTATATACATGTTAGTCCGCATCCTTATTTTGTGAGAGATGGCATAGATTTAATAACTGAAGTTGGCATCAATATTGCACAGGCAGCATTGGGTGCTGATATTTATATACAAACTTTAGATAAAAAGAAAGTTAAAATAAAAATTCCAGCAGGAACTAACAGCGGACAAATATTTAAATTAAAAGGAAGCGGTGCTACTCATATAAATAGATCCGGAAGAGGTGATTTATTTGTTGTAGTTAATATAGATGTTTCATCTAAATTATCTGCTGAAGAAAAAAGATTATTTAATGAGCTTAAAAAGGTTATGCCTGCTAATGATGAACCTACTTTAAGAAAACCTAATAAAACTAATTGGTAAATTAATAATTAGAATGATTATAAAAAGGAGGAAATTATCCTCCTTTTTTATTTTTAATTATGATTAAAATTGTATATTAATTGTAATATTTCGTCTGTGTTTTGCATTTCTTCTATTGATGACATAAATAATTCATAAGATTTTTTATTCTCTGTCATCTTTTTAATTTTTGATATTATTGATATTGGATTTTTAGAATCGTATATCAAGGCATTTTTATCATCAGAAGCTATTTCTGCAGATGAACTTTTAGCATCTATTATAGGCAATGTTTTATAATGCCAAGCTGCTATTAACTGAGTATAGAAAGAATCTTTTATATTATGTATTATCATGCAGTTTGCAGTTTCTATTTCTTTTCCTATTTGAGTATTATCATCTTCAACTATGAATTCTACATATTGTTCTATAGCTAATTTATGAATATTTTCTTTTAATTCTTTATCATATCCTATTATTTTTAATTTATATATATCATCACTTTCTTTCAAATACTGTGCATAAGCTGCTGTACATTTGAAAATACTATCTTCTTTATTATAGAATATTACTATTGATTTATCTTTTTCTTTTTTAGCATTATTATTAATGAATATGTAAGGAGAGAAATAAGGCTGTATTATCTCTATATTTTTTATATCTTTGTGTAAATATAATAGTCTATCTTTAGTTTTTTTGCTTCCGCATATTATTATATCAATATTATCAGTATGCTCATAATCCAATTTCAGAAGTCTTTTATCTATTAATTTTGTTTTACTGTCTTTTTTTTCCTGAAAATATAAATTATTTTGGAAATTTAAAGTATACCATACTATTACAGGCAATTTATTTACTCTTTTTTTTATCAAAATATTTTTAGCCATAGATGCTATTATATTCATAGGAAAATCTATAGCTATGATGGCATCAGCATTTTCAGCCATATTTGCTATATCTTTTGCTGACTTTTTGAAAAATAATAAAGATAAATGTTTTCTTGCAATATAAGCTGGAAAGTTTTTTGGAAATGATTTTGAAAATACTGTTATTCTTATAGATGATTTATAAAAATGTTCTACCATATTAAGCATAAATTGATTAGATTTATCTTTTGTATTGCTGGCATTAGATATTAGTACAATAATTTCTTTCATTTTTTATCCGTCATAATTAAAATATACCAAATCCCTTTCCGATATTTGAAATGATAAATAAGGACTTGCTATGAAAATAAATAAAATTTTATTTATAATTTTTTCTATATATATTTCGGCATATTCTAGAGATATTTTACAATATCATACTGTAATGAGTGATAGAAATGCTAATATAACCTTAGAAACTATAAATGTAAATACTAATAAAACGGCTTTACCTGAAAATACTCAATATGAATTAAATAAAGAATTAGATAGAGTTAGAAAATTCATTCAAGATGGTAATTTTTTTGACGCAATTAATTTATGCAATTCTTTAGAAACTAATTATAATAATTATTATGAAATATATTATCTTAGAGGGCTTTCATATTATAGAAGGGCAGATCTTCATTATGCTTCTTTAGATTTAAAAAAGCTTTTATCTTTATATATAGAAGAAAAAGATTATGATACTGTTTATGGTTTGACTTATGAGTTTTTTGATACTATTAATGAATATGAAGAAACTTTAAGAGCATGTATAACAGCCTATAAAACAACTAATAATCCTTATTGGCTTTTTTTAGCTGGTAATTCTGCTTTAAAAAACGGTGATGTTAAGAGTGCTGATTATTACTTTAATGCTTGCCTAAAAGAGAATAGTTCTTATGCTAATGAAGGATTTGGGGATATAAGTTATTTAAATAATCAGTATGACAATGCTATAGATAATTATAAAAATGCTAGATATTCTAACTATGAAGATAAAATTAGAATTCAAACAAAAATAAGTAATGCTGTAGTAAAAAAAGAAATATATGCATGGGATAGAAGTTTTGCTTCTCAAAATTATACAAATGCTATAAATATATTAAATAATATTTCTTCATATTCTAAAGATTATCCTGAAATAACTGTTGCTTTAGCTAAAACATATTTTGCTTTAGAAGATTATAATAATGCTAAAAGTATATTATTAAAACTTATTTCATCTGTAAAAGATTTTGATGAGGCTTATGCTATATTAGCTCAAATATATTTATATGAGAAAAATGAAACTGAAGCTATAAAAATAATAGAAAGAGGATTAGAATATACATATAATAAACCTAGATTATATGAAACATTTGCATCTATGCTGTATGATTTAGGGTATAGTTATTATCCGGATAGAATAATCTCTCAAATTCTAAATTTGTATAATATTTCTGATGAAAATAAAATTGATTATAGTAAGAGTTTAATAAGACAAAAAAGATATGATGAGGCTTCTCAATTATTAAAATCTGTAGAATCTTATAAAGATATTGCAAATAGCTTATTGAATAATATTGAATATAACAAGATATTAGATAAAGCAGAGTTGTTAAAGCAGCAAAAGTATTATGTTGATATAATGCAGCTTCTTTCTAAATATAAATTTGAAGGAAATGAGGAACAGCTTAGAATAGGGTATATTGCTGATGCTTATAATAATTTAGGTTCTATAGATGAAGCTATAAATATATTAAAAGAAAATTTCAATGCTAATACAATAAGCGTGAATAATGTATTTTTACTTAGAAAGTTATTAGGCATTAGAGCTTCAAATAATGATACATCAGCTTATCAAAAAGAGAGAGATGCTATAGATATAAGAGCTACCGAATACTGGGAAGAGGAATTAAAATTAAATTTAAATTTAGTAACAGATAGAATATTTGAATTTATTAAATTTAATCAATTTAATGAGGCTTTAGCTTATATATCTGATTTAAGAAATAAAAATTATGATGTTGCATATATAAAACAGATTGAATCAACAACTTATGGACTTTATGCTGCATATTTGTATAAGAATAAAAGATACGAAGATGCAACTAAAACTGCAGCTTTAGCTGTTAGAAGAAATAGGAGCAATTATGATGCTGTTGCAGTTCAAAATGAAATGTATATAGATTCTTATTTAAGTTCTATCGGTTATTATGATAATATAAGCGCTTATGTAAGTTTATCTTCTACTATGAAAGAAGTTTTGAGAATTTCACCTGCATACATAGATAATAGAATAAAACTTGCTGAAGCATACATATATGAATATAATATAGAAGGATTTAATATAATTAATGGAATTACAGAATATATTAATGTTAATGGAGGAAAGGATTTATTATTAGGAAGAGCGTATAATAGAGCTTATCTATATGAATATTCGCTTTTATCTTATAACAGAGCTTTAAAATATCTAAACGTTAATCCTATATATGTAGCTGAAAGTGCTGTTAATATAAAAAATTATAATCCTTCTTCTGAAGAGCTTAAAAAGTTAATTACTGAAAATGCAAATAATCCTGATAAGCTTTATGCTGCTTCAAAAATTTATACCAAAATTGGAAATTATACTGAAGCTTTGAATATAATTAATAATGCTTTATCATTTGATGGTAATAATATTAATTATCTTTATCAAAGAGCGTATATAAAAGAGCTTATGGGCAATACTAAATCTGCATTATCTGATTATGAAAGTATAATTAGAATGAGAAAGAATTATGCTGCTGCTAATTATAGGGCTGCTTTAGTTTATCTTAATAATTTAAAAAATGATACAAACTCTGAAACCTATGCTTTAAATTATTTGGCATTAGTTCCTGATGATTACAGCGGTTATAAACTTTTAGCAGATATTTATAAATTCAGAGCTGAAAGATATATAGATAGCAATACAAAAAATTTACTTAAAGAGGCTTTGAATAATTATCAAACTGCATTAAGTAAAGCTGTATGGGGTAGAGATTTAGAAGCTAGAAATATAATATTAAAAGAAATTAATTATATACAGAATAAATTAATAGAATAATTACAATTCATTATAATAAAAACTAACAAAGCATAAAGTGAAATTTTTAAATCCCGCCCTTTATGCTTTTTTATTTGTTACTAAAAATAAAAGTTTTCATTAATTTTTTTACTTAATTTATAAAAGCATGCCCGCCCAAATTTCAATTATATTTTTTATCTGCACCACGCACGTTGAATGAATCTTTATTTATAGTTTATATTATAATTATTACTTAGTTCATATTTATAATTTTGTTTACCGTGCGGTGATGATATCAATAAATTTAAAAAACATTGGGTGGGCAGCAAAAATAACAGTGATAGTTAAAAGGAAATATAAAGCAGAAACTGCAGGTATAAGTAGAAAGCCTAAAGGGTGTGGTATATTAGTATATTTTTTATTCTTAAAGTAAATTAAGCCTTTTTTCTATAGCTATTCCATAAACTCTATCATCATTATCTTTTATAGATGCTTCAACACAATCATATATAAACTTTGTGGACTTTTTTAAAGCTGTTTCTATACTATCACCTTTTAATATATATCCTAATAAAGAAGAACCAAAAGCATCTCCTGTACCAGGTATGCTTATATTAATTTTAGGATAATAGCTTGTTATTATATTGTTATCTTTATAGCATAAGCATCCTATGTTTTCATCTTTTGAAACGCTTGTAACTATTACTGTTTTAGGACCCATTTCAGACAGTTCTTTAGCCATATACTTAACTTCTTCTTCATTGTATTTTAGAGAAGGATCTTTTCCTAATAGTATAGCTAATTCTGTGATATTAGGAGTTGCTATGTTCGCATATTTTATTAATTCTTTCATAGCATTAACATGTTCATCGGACATAGAAGGGTATAGCTTACCATTATCACCAAGTATAGGATCTATTAATATAGTACCTATATCAAAGTGCTTTATTATATCTACAACAATAGAAGGCTGTTTACCAGATGCTATCCATCCTACATAAAAAGCGTCAAAAGTAGGTTTTCTTATTTTTAGTTCCTCTACAATTTTTTCTAATTGCTCAGTTAAATCAAAAGCGCAAAAAGATTCAAAAGCAGTGTGATTTGAAAGTATAACACTAACTAGAGGCGAAACTTTTATACCAAAGTGTGATAATACAGGTATATTAACTGTTAAAGATGCCTTCCCATAAGAGCATAAATCGTTTAGAAGTAGTACATTGAAATTATTATTCATAAATTATTTAAATATAATAAGAGCTTTACTATCGGCAAGAACTTTATATCCGGATATTTGTGCAAAGTACGCAAATTGTTCAAGAGTTATATCATATCTATCTTCAATTTCTTCTTTGGTAACTTTCATTTTTTTACCGCCGGATAAAAAAGAATTAAGTTCAAATCCGCTAGTTCCGAATTTTCTTTCAACTTCTTTTTGAAATGGATTCTTTTTACCTCTTCTCATTTATTGCTCCAAATGATATATTTTTATATAATATCATATAATAATTTTTTTTTCAAATAAATTTTACTAAAAAGCCTATACATAAAATAGTTATTAACAGATTCTATTATGATTTTTTGATAAAAATTAAGTATTTAATCTAATATTACATATATTTTATAAATCGTTTAATATATATTTTCTATTTATAAAAAAAATCCTATTCATAGATTAATATGAATAGGATTGTATTTTTATATTAACAAATTATTTTATTGTTTAGTCAATTCTACAGTAGTTCCATCTGGTTTAGTGTAAGTAGCTTTTGTTTTATCATCACTAAATGTTATTTTATGCTCTTTTATTTCTATAGGATCTGTATCGTTTTCAAATAATATTTCTGATATAACTAAATTATTTCCATTTATTATAGAAGAATAATAATTTCCTGTTGTAGCGGTGTTAATGCTGGCATTGTTTTCATTTACCTGTAAAGTAATATCTCCTGCAGAATATGTTCCTAAATAAGGAGTAAATAAATCTGATTTCATTAATTCATAGGAATATTCTTTTCCATATATGAAATTGATTTGATAAATTATTCTGTCTTTTTCTAATTTATAAGACATTATAACTTTTTCATTGTTCTTATCATTATGCTCTGATTGTAAAACATTACCGTTCAATGTGAAAGTCATTCCAACATTTGTCATTCCTTTATATCCATATATATTACCATCTTTATCTATAAGTATAGTGTAATTTTTTACTTTTATCTGACCATTATTATCATAAGTTGGTATATAATAATTACCAGCATAATGACCTAATTCTTTAAATTGTTTTATTACTATATAATCTTCATCAGGTTTATTAAAATCTTCTTTTTCAAAAATATTTTTTCCGCTAAATTTAAGATGATCATCAAAAAGATTAACTTCGATTATTGAATATATTTGGTTATATGTATTACTTAACTGATTGTTTCCATTAACATTCATTTCCAATGAATTTCCTGATAAAGTTAATTCATTTACTGGAGTTTCATCTTCACCTATATATAGGTTTCCATTTTCAATTCTAAAAGCAACATGTGTATAATTTCCATTTGTAAATTCATGAAGATGGTAATATCTTCCATCGTATTTTGTTAGAAAATTAGATATTTCTGAAGGATTTGTTATTAGTGTTTCAGAAGTAGATTTATTTTCACTATTTCCTGAACAACTTACAGCAAATATAATAAATGCTGCTGCTAATAAAAATTTTTTAATCATTTTTTCTCCTTTTTTAAATAATTATTTCAATCAAAAAAATAATATGAAATATTATAATGCTTGTTAAAAAAATAATATTCTAAGCAAATAAAAAAGTCAATATTTTTATATTTTTTATTATTAATTTTATAATACACTAT
>CASEHG010000115.1 GCA_949287565.1 uncultured Brachyspira sp. | reverse complement strand
TAAATAATATTATGGAAGAAGCTAATACCGCCCAGAAAGAGTATAATAATAAAGATAAGAAATTATCTGATGCTAGAATTATTGGTGCTAAATATTTAGATTTTATGGAAGATTATTATCCAGATCTTTATAATAAAGTAACTGATAATAGTAAAGATGATGAAAAAGTAATTGAAAGTATTGCTAAAGAATTAGTAAATAGTTTTGATTCATTAGATAAATATAAAGATACTTATATTGAGTTATTTGATGGTATTGAAGATATTTTCTCTAAGTTCTTTTGATTAATTATTAAGATTTTGTAACAATTAATATAAAGTATAGGGAGAATTACCTCTCTATACTTTATTTATAAGTTTTAAACTTAATGGTCAAAAGGTATTAAAATAAGTATCTTATTTTATATAAGTAGTGCTTTCTTTTTTTTACTTTTGGAAAAATTACTAACGTAATTTTTCTTTTCCTTTTATTTTCTTTCAGGGAAGAGTATAGGTGTAGTGTACTTATGTCTATATAATATACTTATATAAAAATTATATATGGTGTAAAGATATAGAAAGAATATATATAAAAAAAAATATTAAAATTTTTGGTCAACGATGATTAATATGTTTATATTAAAAATCATAGAATAATGAAAGAGATAGAATATAAAATTTTTTGGACAAAAAATTTCTAATGCCTTATATTAAAAATTATATATAGTGAACAAATAGATATATATTTCAAAGCATATGAGAATAATAGTATAGTGAGAAATATATGACTACATGGTATATATTTATTTGTTTATAAATATAGTTATTAATATATTAATTAAAGATTTATAATAATAATGTATATACTAATAAAGCGATGAGTTAAATAATGATTGTGTATATACTAATAAGTTTGCACAACATTATTGCTATTTAATAATTTTATACTATTAATAGTTTTATTATCATTACTATTGATATTAATCATCGTTATTAATAATATTATTATTATTTACTTTTTATTACTATAACTCAAATATTAAAATATATCCTTTAAATACCTACGTTATTATATTCAAATAAAAAATATCCTCTAGGTTTTATAAATAATATCTAAATTAATTATTTTACTTTATTTTAATATAATATATATAATAATATAATATATTATATAATATAAATTGGGGTTTAATACGAAGTCGTTTAAATATCTTATAACAAAATTTGGAGGAAATTTTTTGCAATGCAAAAAATTTCTTACTTGCTTTTTCTTTTAATATAATATATAATATTTATATAAAATATATTAAAGGAAAGGGAAAAAGAAAATGGAAAATAAAAGAATAGAACACATAGAAGATATTTCTACTGAAGAATATACCTCATATATAAACTGCGTTTTTATTAATTTAGATCTTACAGATTTAGTTTTTTATAATATTAAATTCTCTAAATGCAGTTTTATTAATTGTAAATTAGATAATACAAATTTTGTAAGTTGCGTTTTTTATAATTGTGATTTTATATCTAATGAATATATAGAAAATAATTGGTATAATAATTATGGTAAAAATTTAAAATTTATTGGGGCTTTTCTTCCTAATTTTATTAAAGAAAATACTTTTTATGATATGAGGGTAATTCAATGAAATATTTAAATTTTACAATAGAAAATAATGTATTTAGAACTGCTAATAATACAATTCCTAAAGTGCAAAAATATTATAATAATAAGGAAAAGAAAGATGAAACGGCTAATAGACCTAAAAAATAAATATCAACATATTATATTAAATGAAGATATAAATATAATTGAACCTAATACAATATATTTTAATTGTTTTATACATGATTGTAATGTAGAAGCGGAGATTAATTGTGTACAATTAATTAATTGTTTTCTATTAAGATGTAAAGTAGATAAAGATTATATTAATTATATTAAATGTCACTATAAAGACTGTAACTTTCTTTATGATGAGGTAAATATAACTTTATAATAAATTATGGAGGTTAATATATTATGGGTGTAAATAAAAAAAGTGATAATAAAATTAAAATTGTGAATAATAGAGTAATTAATCAAGTAAGTAAAACATTGGAAAACCCTACAATATATTTTAATTGTATTATTAAAGATAGTGACTTAACAGAAACTTACAATAATAAATATATCAACTGTTTAATTTTTAACTGTAGTGTTGATAACATTAATAATACAGATAAATTCTTTAATTGTTATTATGAAGAATGTAAATTTGAAATTAATTAAATAGGAGAAAATAAAATGAAAATTCCTGCGGAAGCTATGGCGCTAATTAATAAGAAAAAGTTACAAAATGCTAAAATTTATAATGGGGAACGCGAAAATACAGATTTTAAACTAAAAGAGATGCGCGAATGGGATTTTTCCTCACTTGACTTATCTGAAATTTTTTTCTATAATTGTATTATAGATGGTTCAATTTTCCGTAAAGCGAATTTGCGCAACTGCAAATTTATTCAATGCACTATTGAAAATTGTAATTTTTCTAGGGCGGAACTAGCTGGCGCTGAGTTTATTCAATGCCGCCTAGAAAATAACGATTTCCGCAATGCAAATGGGGAAATTAAATCAACTATGTCATATTGTTCTAATAATGTGGGGTATTAATTATGGATTATATTTTTGGTAAAGTTTTAGATTCTAAAAATAGTGAATCTTCTTATAAAGGAATAACATTTGAAAGTTGTCTTTTGGATGAAACCACTATTGAAGAAATGAAAGATTGCGTCTATAAATTGGGTAATTCCCGCTATCTTAAAGCGGAAAACGCAATTTTTGAAAACGTAACTTTTTATAGCGGTTTTATTGATAACTCAAACCTCAAATTCTCTACCTTTAAGGACTGTAATTTTAAGGAAATAGATTTTGCTGGTAATGATATGAATGGCACAACCTTTATCGATTGTACTTTTGAAGATGTAGATTTTTCAAAAAATAATTTTGAAGGAATTGAGTTTAAAGAATGCGCTTTTTCTAATGTAACTGGTGATTATAACACAAATACAGATAAAACCATTCTTAACAAACCTAATTTTATGAGCAAGAGAGTTAAACATGACATCCGCTATAATTTGGAAAACTGCCAAATCCTATGAGACTTGGCAAAAAGTTTCTAAGCTTATTGAAATGGGCGGAAAACATTATATAAATGTAGAAAAAAATGGAGTGCGCAAAATGGTACGATTATACACAGAAAAAGAATATGAAAGAATGTACCAAAGTAAACAGGGCGCAAAGACAGAGCGTGAGGCATTAGGTTTCAACTCATTAGGTTATGTATATATTTTTAAGAAAGATACACAACCTTATAATAATGAGTTAAAAGAATCTAATGCCGCATATAATCATTTATGGGGTTGGTATTTTAATCCCCATGAAGAAATTCCTGCAAACTTATATTGCTTAGAACCCATTAAACTTTATTGGGCTGAGGTGGGAGATACGGCGGGAGCATTGTACCCATCTAGCAGAATAAAGGAAGCGGTTTACAAACTGAAATATGATATGGGCGATTCGCAAGTAGTAGGTAAAGTGGGAGACCGCCTTGAATTATATGTCACTCTAATAGATACTATGTTTTTGCGCGGAGGTTATGTTAATTACTACTTCAAGGATAATGAAAATAATTTATATTCTTGGGTAACTAAAAAAATAACTAAAATTCAAAAAGAAAAAATTATTCATCTAAAAGGTACAGTTAAAGATAAAGAACTAACGACTAGAAGAGAAAAAACTGAATGGGTTAATATATTAACGAGGTGTAGAATCTATGAATGAAATTAGAGTTTTCACTTATGAAGTATCTTATTACAATAACCAAGATGAAATTGAAAATTGTCAAGGTATTATTTTTGCAGAATCTTATGAAGATATTATGATTAAACTTAATGCATATTATGGTGATAGAAATATTACTAAACTTTCTATTGTAGAATGGTACAACGAAAGTGAAGATACTCTTATTGAACTGTCTAAAAGCACCATTCAAAGTCTTATTGATAAAGAAGAACTGCGCTGATAATTATAAAGCTCTTTTAAACTATCTTGAAAAACATATTGATTGACTCTTTTTCTTAAAAATGATATAATTATTATATCAAATAGAGAAAGGAATTGATATTTATGATGGATTTTATGAATGACATGGCGTTTGTATGTTTTATGGTAGAAGAAGAAAAGCGCAGAGTAATGCGTGAAGCGGTCGATGCTATGTATTCTGTATGCGGTGAATTCGATTCCAATTATCTTGAAGAATACTTCTATGATGAAGGAATCGATTTAGAAGATTCTGATATGTTTTATCTGTTTGACTACATGGAAGAAGGGAGATACTGATATGCGCTATCTTAAACAGGAATTAGATGCTTTCTTTGATTACTACAAGAAACATCAAAAAATTGAAACTATTCCTCAAGATATGACTAACTTTGCAACTAATGAACTTATCTCCCTTTGGGAAAAACAGAATAAAACTCTTTATCATCTTTTAGGCGATCAATTAATCTATAAAATCCCAATTAAAATCGAAAATTCAGAAGAAGAAATGATTGAAAAGCTTTCTGAATCAGAAGAATTTGATAGATATATTGGCGGTGTTTTGCGCTTCTTTGATTATTATTGGTGTTCCCATAATTGGTACTCTTATGAAGAAAGAGATAAAATCCTTGATTTTTATACCAATGCAAAATACTATGCGCAAAACCGCTATACTGGC
>CASEHG010000114.1 GCA_949287565.1 uncultured Brachyspira sp. | reverse complement strand
TTTAATAATAGTAAAAGAATAAAAAATATTAATTATATTATACTATTTAAATTTAAATAATTTTAGAATTTTATTTTTAGGCCAATATACTATTGCTTATTATACTCAAATTGGTAAAATTTTAATATTATTTATTGCTATTTTATGTTCTTTAACTTTTAATAATTATTTAAAAAATAATCAAATAAATAATTATGAATATTTAACTTTAATTCAAGTATCTATATTAAGTATTTGTTTATTATTAAATACTAATGATTTATTACATTATTATGTTGTTATTGAACTTCAAAGTTTATGTTTTTATGCTATAACTGCTTTAAAAAAAAATAATATATATTCTTCAGAAGCAGGTCTTAAATATTTTATTTTAGGTTCTGTAATATCTGGTTTATTATTATTAGGTATAGCTTTATTATATGGTATGACAGGTTTAACTAATTTAAAAGAATTATCTATTTTTTTATTAACTACTAAATATAATAAATTAATAATTTTTAGTTTCATATTAATTTATGTAAGTTTATTATTTAAATTAACTGTTGTACCTTTCAATGTATGGGCTGCAGATGTATATGAAGGTACTCCAAGTATTATTACTTTATTCTTTAACTCTGTACCTAAATTTTCTTTATTAGTAATTTTAATTAAATTTTTAGATATTGTTTTTTATAATTTTATTGAAATTTGGCAAATACTTATGATTATAAATATTATCTTATCTTTAGTCGTTGCTACATTTAATGCTTTTAAACAATATAAAATTAAACGTTTCTTAATTTTTAGTTCTATGACACATATTGGTTATATATTATTAGGTATAACTACTGGTACTATTGAAGGTATTCAAAGTATTTTTGTTTATTTTATTATTTATGTAATCTCTATTTTAAATATTTGGGGTATTTATATATATTTTAATAATAAAATTAAATATCTTTCTGATTTATCATATATATATAAATATAACAAAACTTTAGGTATGAGTTTTATTATTACAATGTTCTCTATGGCAGGTGTTCCTCCAATGGCTGGTTTCTTAGCTAAATTTTATTCTTTCTTCGTTTGTATTGAAAATAATTTTTATTTATTAGCTACTATTGGTGTATTA
The DNA here is from genome assembly GCA_949287565.1 of uncultured Brachyspira sp. GTDB lineage: Bacteria > Spirochaetota > Brachyspiria > Brachyspirales > Brachyspiraceae > Brachyspira. The sequence goes on along the minus strand of CASEHG010000114.1, from coordinate 4,031 downwards.
TTAAGTATTATTTGTACTTTTTATTATATCAGATTCTTAAAAATTATTTATTTTGAAAATACAAAAAAATATATAACTTTAAATATTAACTTAAGTAAAACTGTTGCTTTTGTTATAAGTTTAACTAGTATTTTATTAATTTATATATTTATAAATCCATCTTCCATTTTTATTCTTGCACATAAAGCTGCATTAAGTTTATGTATATAATAAAAGATAATATAACTATTAATATTTATTTACAAAGTTCTGATAAAATAACTTTTACAAATTACCAAAATAAATTGAAATCTTTATTAAAAATTTATAATATAAAAAATTATACTATAATAAATCTTCCAAAAAAAATTAAACGTTATACTATATTAAGATCTCCACATGTTTATAAAAAATCATTAGAAACATATGAAGAAATTATTTTTACAGCGAACTATAGATTTACTATAAAAAATAAAGCTACTTATTCTTCTATTTTTTATATTATTAAATTTTTAAAATATAATATTCCTTCAAATATAAATATAACTTTTAAATTGAAAAATAATGTCAAAACAAATTTATTACAATAATATCAAACTTTATATCAACTATAGTAAATCTATATTAAATATGTTACCTAATTATATACAAGCCTCTATATACTCAAACAGAGAACTTACATTTATTATTGAAAAACAATATAATTTAACTGTTTTAAATTTCTTAAAAAAATATACTAATGGTCAATTTAAAACAATGTCTGATATGTGTGCAGTAGATTATCCATATAAAAAATATCGTTTTGAAATAATATATACTTTATTAAGTTTAATTTTTAATTCAAGAGTAAAAATTAAAACTTATTTAAATGAATTAGACGATATTGAATCTATTACATCATTATATTCAGGTGCTAATTGGTGGGAACGTGAAATTTATGATTTTTTTGGTATTTATTTCAAAAATAATAAAGATTTACGTCGTATTTTAACTGATTATGGTTTTAAAGGTCATCCTCTTAGAAAAGATTTCCCATTATTAGGTTATTATGAATTAGTATATGATGATTCTGAAAAATGTATTAAACGTACAGCTATTGAATATTCTCCTAAATTTAAATCTTATTATAATTATGATAATTTTTATTCATTTTAGATAATTAATGAAAATTAGAATTGAAAATAAATATATAAATCAAAAATCAAATTCAAAATATATTAAAGTTAATCAATTATATGTAAAAAAAAAAATGATAAATAATAAAATTTTACAAAAAAATGCAGAAGATTTAAAAACTAATATTATTAAATTAGATGCACGTTTAAATGTAATTCCTTATATAAATAAATATCATAATAGATATTTTAAAAAAAAAGGTTCTGAATTATCACCAAAAAGTTATGCAGATGGTAATAAAAAATTTAATCCAAATATTGAATTTAAAAAATCTCCAATATTATTTTATACAAAACATTCTAATTTTACATATAACAGATTAAAAAAACATCATTTAAAATTATATCCTTTAAATTTTCAAAAAAAAGATGAACTTAATACATACAAATTCATCAAATATAAAGAATCAATTAATACTAAAAATAATACTATAAAATTATATATAAAAAAAACTAAAAATAATTTATTTGTTACAATATTTACAAATAAAAGTATATATACAAAAACAATAACAACTCTTGGTTTTAAAGGTAGATCCAAACAATCTCAATTTGCTTATAAAATGTTTGGTGAAGCTATAACTGAATATTTACAAAACTTAAAAAACAGTGATAAAAATTTAACAAAATTAAATATTTATTTTAGAAATCATTATAGTAGACGTTTAAAACCTCTTATCAAAAACATAAATAAAACAATAAAAATAACTAATATATTTAATATAACTCCTATACCTTTCAATGGTTGTAGAAAACGTAAAATATCAATTAAAAAAAAAAGAAAATCAATTGTAAAATTATTATCTTATTAATTTTTTAATTGAAGGTTTTTATAAAATCTATTTTATTATAAAAACCTTAAGGTTTAATATAGTTAAGTTAATTGCAAATTTTAAATTTTATATAATAACACAACAATAAAAAATGTATTTACTTGTAATATTTATACCATTATTATCTACTATTGTTACTGGTTTTTTCGGAAATTTATTAACTAAAGAAGGTACCACTCGTATTGCTAGTGGTTTTATATTATTAACTTGTATAATCAGTTACTTTATTTTCTATGAAGTATGTTTCTGTGACTGCCCTTGCTATATAACATTAAGTCCTTGGATTATTGCAGGTTCTTTTAAATTATATTGGGATTTTATCTTTGATAGTTTAACTGCAACAATGTTAGTAGTTGTTTTAACTATTTCTACAGTTGTTCATATTTATTCTATAAGTTATATGTCTCATGATCCACATATTAATCGTTTTATGTCTTACTTATCTTTATTCACTTTCTTTATGATTGTATTAGTTACAGCTAACAATTATATCCAAATGTTTGTTGGTTGGGAAGGTGTTGGTTTATGTTCTTATTTATTAATTAATTTTTGGTATACTAGAATTCAAGCTAATAAAGCTGCTATTAAAGCTATGTTAGTAAATAGAGTAGGTGATATCAATATTATTTTTGCTATTGTTACTATTTTTTATGTTTTCAAATCTGTAGATTATTCTACTGTATTTGCTTTAGCTTATAATTTTGTAAATTCTACTATTAGTATTTTTAATTATGATATTAGTGTATTAAATTTAATCTGTATTTTCATATTTATAGGTGCTGTAGGTAAATCTGCTCAAGTTGGTTTACATGTATGGTTACCTGATGCTATGGAAGGTCCTACACCTGTTTCTGCATTAATTCATGCTGCTACCATGGTTACTGCTGGTGTTTTTGTTATTTGTAGAAGTTCTTTTATTTTTGAATATGCTCCTACTGCTTTAACTATTGTTACAATTATTGGTGCTATAACTGCTTTTTATTCTGCTTCTATAGGTTTAGTCCAAAATGATTTAAAAAAAGTTATTGCATATTCTACTTGTAGCCAATTAGGTTATATGGTATTTGCTTGTGGTATTTCTGGTTATAATGTAAGTATGTATCATTTAGCAAATCATGCTTTCTTTAAAGCATTATTATTCTTAAGTGCAGGTTCTGTAATACACTCTATGCATGATGAACAAGATATGCGTAAAATGGGTGGTTTATTAAAAATATTACCATTTACTTATGCAATGTTCTTAATAGGTTCTTTTGCATTATTAGGTGTACCATTCTTATCTGGTTATTATTCTAAAGATTTAATTTTAGAATTATCTTTTGCAACTTATTCTATTTCTGGTCATTTTGCTTACATTTTAGGTACTTTAGCTGCTTTCTTTACAGCTTTCTATTCTGTAAGATTACTTATTTTAACTTTTATAACTAAAACAAATGCTTATAAACAAGTAATAAATAAAGCTCATGATGCTCCATTATTATTAGGTTTACCTTTATTCATATTATCCATTTTTAGTATTTTTGTTGGTTATTTTACAAAAGATATGGCTGTAGGTTTAGGTTCTACTTTTTGGGGTAATTCTTTAAATATTATTTTTGAAAATAATAACTTAATAGATGCTGAATTCTTACCATTTGTAATTAAAATTTTACCAATTGTATCTGCAACTCTTGGTTTAATTTTAGCATGTTATATTTATACATATTTAACTAAATATTTAAATAACTTAATAAATAATAATTTATTTATAAATATTTATTTATTTTTAAATAAAAAATGGTTTATGGATAAATTATATTCTGAAGTTATTTATCAAAAAATATTATTTATAAGTTATAATCCTTTATATGCTGTATTTGATAAAGGTATTTATAATATTTTAGGTCCTAGAGTATTAAATGATATTTTAGAAAAATTAAGTAAAAATACTGCAGAAATGCAAACTGGTTTCTTCTATCATTATGCTTTAATATTCTTAGTAAGTTTAACATTACTTATTATTTTAAGTAATTTAGATTTCTTTAATTTATTAATTATATTATTT
>CASEHG010000113.1 GCA_949287565.1 uncultured Brachyspira sp. | reverse complement strand
TATACTAAAAATTTTTAAGTTTGTCAATTTTTTTGTTGTTCTTTTTCCCGCAGCACGCCACAGGCGGACTTCGTCAAAGAACCATACGAAGTACGCCTGTGGCGAAAGTGCAAGTATAAAATTAGTACTAAATAATACTAATTTTGTTTTACAAGTAAGATAAAATATCAAATTTAAACTAAAATATAGCCTTTCGCCGTAGGCGGGCTGTGCCTGTGGCAACAAAAGAAGTGGGGTTTTACCCTACGGGTACGCTTCGCGGTGGGCAAATCCCCAGATATAAAACAAAAATATAAATTTATTTTTGACAAAATGTAGTTGTTTAGGTATATTAAAATGCAATATGCCGAACGTACATTGTACTTTGAATAAAGAATGGCAATACCGTTCGGAAAGTCCGTACGACGAGTACTGGGCGGGGCATGTTAATAAAATTTTGAACTTATTTTTATCAACTTTTCCCGGACTTTGTCAAAGCTGCAAAAGCACATAATAATACAGAAGTTATATAAAATAATTTTAATGTTCTATTCACATTGCATAATATTAACTGTGTAAAATTAACAAATATCAATACTTAAATTACAAAAATAGAATATATAGCATATTATTTAAAGAAACTTTATAAACAATTAATGTACTTTTTATAACATATAAAATTATATTCAAAAATTAGTAATATTAGTAACTATAAATATAGAATAATTTATTATATATAAACTCTTTTTACTCTTTCACCTATATTAACAAGCACTTCATGGCTTATACTTCCTATCCTTTCAGCTAAAGTATCAGCATTAAGTCTTTCATCATTTCCAAATATCAATACTTCATCACCTGTTTTTATATTGTCATTTCCTATTTCAGCAATAATAGAATCCATACATACCCTTCCGCGTAAAGGATAATATTTTCCATTAATTTTAACTTCCCAATTATTGGATAATTTTCTTGGTATTCCGTCAGCATATCCTATAGGTATTACAGCAACTTTAGTATCTTTGTCAGCAGTCCATGTCATACCATAAGAAATACTTTCCCCTTTCTTTATATTTCTTACTAAAACCACATGAGATTTCAAATTAAGTATTGGCTTAATACCTAAAAATTCATCATTATAGCCATAAAGTATAATTCCGGCACGCACCATATCAAAATAAGTATTCTTATATGAAATTATAGCTGCTGAATTGGAAGTATGGGCATTTTTTATTTTTATACCATTTTCATTCAAATCATTCAATACATTATTAAAAACTTCAATCTGTTTATTAGTAAAGCTCACAGAATAATCATCCTGCATATCTGAAGCAGCATAATGAGTATTGATACCTTCTATATTCAAAGTATCATAGGATAATACCTTTTTCGCTAAAGAAACAACTTCTTCAGGCTTGGCACCCATTCTGTTTAATCCTGTATCAACTTTTATATAAAGGCTCAAATTACCGCCGTTCTTTTTCAAAAATTTATCATAAGACTCTAAACATTCATCATTACTGATAATCGGGCTTAGATTATATTTGCATACCAAATCTGATTCATCTTTAAAATGCTGAAATAAAACTAATATAGGAAGTTTAATTCCTGCCTCTCTTATTTTTACGCCCTCTTCAACATTAGCAACACCTAAAGCATCCGCACCAAATCTCTCTGATGCTTTCGATATTTCTATCAAACCATGTCCGTAAGCATTAGCCTTAACAATATTAAGAAGTTTTATATCTTTTATGATAGACTTTATAATTTGCATATTTTTATTCAAAATAGATAAATCAATTTCTGCGATAGTATAATTTGCCATAATATCAACCTACTTATTTTTAATAGTTAAAACTTTTATTATTATAGAAATATAAAAAATGAGATATTATATATACATAATATCTCATTATTAAAAGTCATAAATATTTACATACTAAACATTTCAGGATTTTTGAAGTCTTCTTTAAGCATCTCTAATACATCATCATCTTTTTTGAATTCTTCATTATCCTTTTTGAACTCTTCTTCAAGACTTCTAAGCTCCATATCCATTCTTTCATCCACAGTATAATTTTCAGGGTTCTTTTTAGCTGTCCTTTCATTCTTAGCTTCTTCTATATTATCCGCATTAGTAATAAACTTACCCATAAGCTCATTAAATTTCACAAATATTTCATTCAATTTAGTTGTAGCTGTATAGAACTCTTTATTACCTTCAACAGTTTTTACAGAAAGCTCATTCAAAAAGCTCATAGCATGCATAACTTCTTTAGCACCGGAACTATTAGCTTCAATTATATCGGAAACTTCTCTAGTAATCTGGTCAAGCAAAGTAATTTGGCTGTCTACCACATCACCGCTGTTCATCTGTTCTTTTACGCTATCTTTAACCCCTGTTGTAATATTATTCAAGTGTCTAATTGTTTCAAGTATATCTCTACCGCCAACCTCTAACTCACTGTTTGCAGTATTTATCTCAGAAACAACTCTTGCAGTATTTTCTGACATATCAAGTATGTTATCAAGAGATTTACCACTATTACTTGCAAGTTCCACTGTTTCTTCTATTCTCTTAGTAATAGCTTTAATGATGTTAGTAATAGATTTAGTGTTATCAGCTGTGTGTTCAGCCAAAGATCTAATCTCATCAGCAACTACAGAGAAACCTCTTCCTTGCTCTCCGGCATGCGCCGCCTCAATAGCTGCGTTCATAGCCAAAAGGTTAGTCTGCTCAGCAATGCCTTGAATAACGTTAACTATCTCTTTAATCTGGTCAGAGCTTTCCTCAATACCTCTAACCGCCTCAATAACTTCATCTACCGTATCACCGCCGTCATGAGCATCAACAAGAAGTTTTTTAGAGAAACTGTCTGCTTTATTAACGCTTCTTGCCACTGATGTAATGTTAGATATCATCTCCTCTATAGAAGCTGATGTCTGCTCTACAGCTGATGACTGGCGTTCCATGTTATCATTAATTTTATAGATTGTCTGCAAAAGCTCTTCTACAGCAATAGAAGCTGATGAAAAAGCATGCCTTTGCTGATCTGTAGAATTAGTAACATTTTGTATAGAAGTAATAATATTATTAACACTTGCTACACTTTCAGTGATACTTGAGCTTTGATCATTTATTCTATTTGTATTTTCATCAATAATTTTTTCTATTACTTTTATCTCTTCAAATACCTTATAACTTTCTATTTTTAAATCTCCTATAAGATTATCCAAGCTAGATAAGAATAAATTAAAGTTATAAATTAAAACACCTATTTCATCATTGTTCTTTGAAGATATTCTTTTTCTTAAATCTCCATTTCCGCCCAAAAGCATTTTTGTAGACTCATTTGCTCTGCTTATAGAAGATAAAAGTATTTTTAATATAACTAAATAAATAGCAAAGAACAAAATAAATATAGATATAAATACAAATATAAAATTAAATATTTTTATATTTATATCAGAATCTTTTATTATTGTACTTACATCTTTATAATATAAGCCTATAACTTTTAATTCTTCTATATATGAAACTATAGCAATGGATTTTTTTCCTGCTATATTAATAGGATAGAATATTTCAAATGTTTTATTGGCTCCGAATGATTTCTCAAAATTCTCTATATTTTTAACAAGATCCGGAGATGATGATAATACTTCGGAAGCACTTTCAGCTATATATCTGCTGTCAGATCCAAGTATTATATCTCTTTTTATAGCAACATAATAAATATAAGACCATTGAGATAGAAGATCATTCTTTTTTATTATATTATTAACATTTCCTATACCTGTTTCTGATATAAGATATCCGATATCACTTCCAAATAATCTTAAAGGAGTATAAGCAGATACATATATATTATTTCTGTCATAAACATCTATACCTAAAGTTACAAAGTTATTTTGTATATCATTTTCTAAAAAATTATGAATAGTTAAAGCATCTGATACTCTGCTTGTATATCTGTCTGTAGCAGCATCTTTTGATATTGTTACAGAATAAGGAAGATCAGTATCTAAATATTCTTGATTTATATTAACAGATATTGAATCATATTTATTTTCTAAAGTATCATTTATATATGCTAATCTATTAACAAAATTATTTTGTATATCATCTCTTGAAATTATATTTTTATTAGAATAAATATTAAGAACTGCTTCAGAATAAAGCATCATATCTGATTTTATATTATCATCAAAATTTTTCATATTATCAGATATAGTAAGCATTTCATTCAATACTAAATTACTATAGTTTTTCAAATAAACATCTTCTTCTATAGATACATGATTCAAAAGAAAAGCTAATATTATAGTTGAGAAAAATAAATATACTATAAGACCTAATTTAGCTATAAGAGGTATATAAAAAGTTACTATGTTCTCATCTAATTCAAAATTTTTAGATAATATTTTAAACAATAGCATAAATACGCATGATAATAAAACTGCATTTATAGTAGCATTGAATATAGCTAATGCCGTAGTATGTAAAAATGCCTTAGTTATAAGAGAGTATCCTATTATTTCTACAATGCTTCCTACTAAAGAAATTATAAAAAACACCAATAGTACTCTGCTGGCTAATTTTATCTCAGAATTTGACTTCCACATTTTTAAATACTTAAAAAAGAATATAAAAGAGATTGCAGAAAAGACTATCTTTAGCCCATAAATTGGTGGGATTTCTTTATATATAAAAAATAACGTTATATTCCAAATAACAATATCCACTAATAAATATAGCGGAATAGTTAAAATTCTTAGCCTTCTAATAACATGTAGTTTTATCTTTTCTGAAGCCATAATATCCTCTATTAAATAAATGCATTAATATACTATTATATATTATCGTTTATTTTTTATCAAAATTTATTTGTAAAAAAATGAAGCATATATTAAAAAATTATACTCTTCCTACTTCATTAATTACTCTGCCAACCAATGTATCATGAGTGGCTATAGTTTTGGAATTTAATTCATAAGCACGCTGAACTTCAATCATTCTAACCATTTCATTTATAGGATTTACATTGCTCATTTCTAAGAATCTTGATAATACTTTAGGTCTGTCTACACCTTTCTGAGCTATATAAGCAGGACCGCTGATATCTGTATCTACCCAGAAAGATTCGCCTTCTTTTTTCAAATATCTTTCATTATCAAATCTTACTATTTTTAATGTATCAAGTATCTCTTCATCTTCCCATTCATTATCATTAAACTGTACAAATGTATTGCCGTCTTGATATCTTCTATTAATAGATACTCTTCCTTCTTCATCTATATTGAAGTTATTAGTTTTTATCTGAATATAACCATTCTCACCCATAACTTTATAGCCATGTTTAGTTACAAGATAATGATCTTTATCTATTAAAAAACTTCCGTTTCTTGTGTATCTTTCACCATTAGGAGTTTCTATGGCAAAGAATCCTTTATCTCCCAAAGCTATGTCAAGCTGATTTCCTGTTTCTCTTAAAGAACCCTGCTCCCATTCTGTGAAAACTTCATTAACTTCAACGCCTGTTCCCATTCTGCCTACATAAGGTCTTACATCTGTAGAACCAAGCGGAAATATTACTACTCCATCATCTTCTGTTCTTGCAGCCATCATTTCTGGGAAAGCCTTAAAACTTACTGTATCTCTTTTAAATCCAGGTTTATCTACATTAGCCAAATTGTTAGCTACAACATCTAGTCTAGCCTGTTCAGCCATCATTCCGCTAGCACCTGTATAAACTCCTCTTACCATCTATAATCCCCCTAATTTTTATATTCTTAAACAATATTAATTATAAAATATCATCTTTTTCTTTTTTTGTTTCTATATTAATAGTTTTTAATTTTTCTTCTAAATTTTCATATCCTCTTTCTATATGATAGATTCTATGAACATTAGTTGTACCTTTAGCTATAGCTCCAGCAGCAACCAAAGCAGCACCTGCACGCAAATCACTAGCTTGAACATCGGCACCTGATAACTCTTTACCGCCGTTTACAACTATATCTGAAGTATTCAACTCTATATCAGCACCCATACGAACAAGTTCCGGTACATGACTGAATCTATCAGGATAAATACCCTCTATAAGCTCGCTCTTACCTTTTATAGTACATGCTAATGTTGTATAAATAGCCTGCAAATCTGTAGGAAAACCGGGATAAGGCAATGTTTCTACTTTAAATGGCTTTAATTCTTTATTTCTTGCATCTATTTCTATAGTAGTTTCTGTAGTTTTTATATCGCAGCCTATATCTGAAAGCAAATCTAATACATAAGTTAAATGTTTAGGTTCTGCATTTTCAAGTTTCAATTTACCTCTTCCGGCAGCAGCTATTGCTAAGAAAGTACCTGTTTCTATTCTATCAGGAATAACAGTAAACTCAGCACCATGAAGAGCTTCAACTCCCTCTATAGTTAAAATATCAGTACCGCCGCCTGTAATTTTTGCTCCCATAGCATTAAGTAAATCTACTAAATTAGTACATTCAGGCTCTTTTGCAGCATTTCTTATGATAGTAGTACCTTTAGCCAAAGTAGCAGCCATCATAACATTATCAGTACCTAATACTGTAGGACCGAATTTGCCTGATAAGTCCATATCAGCACCTATTAAATCGCCTTCAACTCTAGCATCGATATATCCTGCTGTAATATCTATTTTTGCTCCTAATGCTTCCATTCCTTTTAAATGCAAATCTATTGGTCTTGGGCCGAAAGCACATCCGCCCGGATATGATACTCTGCAATGCTTCCTCTTAGCTAGTAATGGCCCTAATACTATTATAGAACCCCTCATCTTTTTAACTAACTTATAAGGAGCTTCCTCACTTTTTCCATTATGAGATATTATTACAGTGGTATTATTTTTAAAATCTACTTTTTTCCCTAAAGGCTCTAATATATTTATAAGAACATGCACGTCTACCAAATCTGGAACATTATGAAGTATGACTGGTTCATCTGTTAAAATAGATGCAACAAGCAAAGGCAATGATGCATTCTTTGATCCTGATACTTTTAATACTCCCCCAATATTGTTTGAACATTCTATCACATATTTATACATATATTTTCCGCCTTTAAACTTTAAAAGTATAAAAATTCTGCTTTCTTTATTTTCGGTATAATGAAAAAAGCCTTAATAAATTTTATTCATATATTATGTAAATATTTAAAATCATAATCCAAAACGCACGGTAAATAGGCTAAATATATAATTTAAATCACCATTCTCCATAAGCATATATTTTTAATCTCATTAACTCGTGCGGTATATTCTTCACAATTTTTTAAAAAAACTTGGGTGGGTTGCTGTAATTTCTAATTTGGCTTTAAATATAATTAAAACTAAAATTCAAAAAATAGTAATAAAGCATAAAGGGGGGGTATATAAATAAAATTTTAAACTTATTTTTTATCAACTTTTCCCGCAGCAAAAGTTGCAAAAGTGCCAAAATATATTTTATTTGAAACCTTATCATGAAGTAAATATTATATTTACAATAATAATTAATTAACCCCCTAAAGGGAGGGCAAATGTAATTA
>CASEHG010000112.1 GCA_949287565.1 uncultured Brachyspira sp. | reverse complement strand
ATTTAAATTACTATAGGTTAAAATTATTATAAATTTTAATTTATATATAATTATACGATAATAAAAAATACATTTTTAATTTTATAAGGAAATATATGTTTTCATTAAGAAATGAATTAAGAAAAAGAGATCTTGAAACTTTAGATTTATTTACTCTCGCTTTTTCTCTGTTTAAACAAAACTTTATTAATTTTATTATACTCTCTTTAATATGCTGTCTGCCTTTGATACTAACAGCAATTTATTTTCCTATAAGTACATTTGATCCTGAAAAATTAAAAACTTATGAGGATCTTATTAATTGGTTTAAAAATGATGTTACTATAGGATTTTATATAAATATATTTCTTTCTCTATTTTTGGATACAATTTCTATCATATCTGTGTCATTATTAGTAGAAAGATTGATCTATAGAAATGTAAAAAGTGCTACTTGGGCTATTATAAGAAGCTTTAAATTTTTATTGCCTACTATATTTACAACTTTTATATATTTTATATTGGTATTTTTGGGAGCTACTTTCTTTATAGTTCCTGGTATTGCTTTTATAGTATTTTTTGTATTCGTTAAAAACATATGTGCTTTAAGGCATACTTGGGGAATAGATGCTTTAAAATATTCTTTTTATTTAGTAAAGCCTAAATTCTTTAAAACATTATTTTTATTAGGATTTATATTTTTATTTCAGCAAGTATTTGCTATGACTCTTTTTCCATCATCTATAGACAATAGAGAGGGTTTATTATCATACTTTGCTGCCATGATAATTCTATATATATTCAATACATATTTTCAGATTATTACAACATTGTTCTTCTTGAATAGAGATTATGTATCAAGCAGTATGCAAGAAGAAGACGAAGAAAATGATGATGATGAAGAAAACGATGAAAATAATACAGAAGAATAAAGAATAAAAATCATTTAATAAAATAAAAAACCCCATATTAAAATGGGGCTTTTTAGAGACATTATGACACTTGAATATTTATCATTTTGATTTTGTTAAAGTACCTATTCCTAAATTATCATCTTCAACTGTTCCTTCATTATCTGATTTAAATTTCAATGTAACAGAAAAAGTTTTATCTGATGATATACTCATTTTATATCTGTCATTTCCTAAATCTTCTATAGATGAAGCTTTAAAATCATTATACAGTATATTTTCTCCGCTTTCTATTACAATGCTTGATTCATTATTTGGAAATTTAGCCTGCCAAATACCTGTAAAATTAGTTAAGCCTTTACTCTCTCTTGGAGCTTCTTTATATTTTGCTGATGCTGATGTAGATCCATCACTATTAGCATTACAAGATATTAAAACAAATAAAAATAAACAAAATAATGCAATTTTCTTAATCATAACATAACCCTATAACATATTAATATTTATTATTATATAATAATTATTATTTATAACAATAATAATTTAAAAAAAATATAAGTTTTTGATGTAAGTATTATAATTTTATACAATAAAAAAGCTGCTCAGCAAATAATTACCAAGCAGCTTATAATTTATTACAATAAATACTTATTACTGTTTTGTACAAGATCCATTAAAATCGCCTGTACCATTAGCCTCTGTTTTACTTGTGAAAGTTAAATCGCCAGCATTACTACCCTCTTTCAATAGCATTATACTTAATAATTGAGCTTTTGTTTCTGGAGGATTTCCATTTAATTGATAAGTAGTATTATTCTTAGTGATTGTTTTAGCTGAAGTGTTTATTGTAAATATTTCTCCTGAACTGTTATTTTTCCAGCTGCCGCCTAAATCATAAAAGCTAAAGCCTTTGCTGCAAGAGATGCTGAAAGCTGATAATAAACTTAAAGCTAAAATAGTAGTGATTAGTTTTTTCATTTTATTTTCTCCTTAAAATTATTAATGATTCAATAATAAACTCTATTACTAATTAGACAATATTTGAAAATTTAATAGTTAATATTGCCCCTAGGGGAATTGATAACTTTTTATTATTATTGATAATAAAAAGTTATAATAATTAAATAAGGCTAGTATTAAAGTTATATAAGCAAATTATTTACCCTTATTTTGATTAGGGTTTAACTGCTTGCCTCTGTTACCCTGATTATGGTCATAACGTATATTGTTTCCGTTATTTCCTTTATTAGGGTTTTGCATGTCAGCTTCATTATTAGGATGCTTAATTTTATCAGCCATAATTTTCCTCCTTAAAATTATTTTTTAGCATTGTTATTACTTTGCTGATTTGTTGGGTTTAATGGGTTTTTCTGCCAGCCTCTATTACCTTGATTTTTATCAAATGTAATATTATTACCATTAAAACCTTTATTGGCATTTACCATATCAGCTTCATTGTTTGTATGTTTCTTTTTTTCACTCATATTGAGCCTCCTTAAAATTATTTTTTATATTTAATTATTAAAGATTATAACTTTAATACTTGCCTGCTATATCATCAATATAATTTGAAAATTTCTCTCTATCAAAAATATTATTACTCTCATCATAGCAATTACATGCACTAATCAAAATAAGTATAAAACCTATAATATTTTTATCTTCATCATTTTCTAAATTAGAATCTTTATACTGACTTATAATATCTTTTATATATTCATCATTTAAATTATCTATACTGAAATTATTGCAGAAATATTTTTTGCAATTTTTTATTACTGTTATTATAAAATCTGTTTCTTTTTTGTTTATATTTTTTATTATGTTCATCATATTTTTTAAATCCTCTTTCTTCACAATATCTCTTTTCAAAAATATTAAGTATTCAGGAATATTATCAAATATAATTTTTTTAATATCAGGTATTTCAAGTCCTAATGCTTTTAAACGAAGTATCTCTCTTACAATATCAATATGCTCTTCGCTGTAGTATCTTACTTTTTCTCTTATAGGGCCATGAGTAATTCTGTATGCTGGAAGCAGTTTTTTATTATCCCATTCTCTTAAATTTTTTAATGTTACATTCTCTATATTTTCATCTCTTAAAATCTGAAAAAACTCGCCTATAACTATTAATTCATTTTTATTCTTATATTTTTTGCTTTCAAGGATATATCTTTTATTTTTTATAAAATATGTTATACTGATATTATTCAACATTTATAATATTCCCTATTAAAGTAATTTTTAATAATAACTTCTATTAAAAAATCACACAAACAAAAATTAAATATTTACCCTTGGGTAATTATTTATAAATTCATTATAGGCAATAATTATAAATATCTCCTTATTGGTACATCGATGTACCTAATTAAAAAGTGAATTTTTTTTGGAATTTTATTCTACTGAAGAAAAAAATATTTGGGATAATTCTATATCATCAAATATAAGTGAATATCCTAAAGTACTTATAAAAATATTATCATAATCTATCATTTTATTATGAACTAAATAAGATGTATAAGGCTGTAATTTATATAAGTAATCAATATTTTTTATAAAATTTTTTTTAATATTATCTTTATAAAAATATTTTGTTATCATCATAATCATAGAATTAT
>CASEHG010000111.1 GCA_949287565.1 uncultured Brachyspira sp. | reverse complement strand
TAGCAGGCGACAAAGCACATTCAAGATATTATTCTGAAGATGTTTATAAAGAAGCATTAGAACCAAAAGAACTTTTAATAATAGAAGATGCTGATCATGTTGATTTATATGATAATATGGAAAAAATTCCTTTTGAAAAATTATCTCAGTTCTTCAAAGATAATTTGAAATAATTAATAATATTTTTTTTCATTAGTATTCTCTTAATCCAAGTATTATTTTTATAATGCTTGGATTTTTATTTATGGTGATCATCAAATAACGCACGGTAAGCAAATCCTTAATTATTATATAAATTACAATTATTAATTAATCTAGTTTTTATAATTTTACTTATCGTGCGGTATGTTCATCATAAATTTAAATAAAGCTTGGGTGGGTTTTATATTTTCAGTATAAACTATAAAGAAATAAAGATAAAAATAACTAATAAAATTAAAAAGCATAGAGGGCGGGCATATGTAATTAAATTTTAAAACTTATTTTTACTCCCCCACCCTCAAGATTTTATAATTTTATTTTGCATTAAAACTTATTTTATATTTTTTATTTTAATTAGAATTTATTAGCACCCACCCAAGTGTTTTTTAAATTTGTTATGCACTTACCGCACGATTAAATATTTTTTAATTTATAGAAATATGATAAAAAGAAAATATATTTATATTTTATGATTTGTTTACCGTGCGTTATGAATCAAATTTTATTATTACATTTTATTATTAAATTCATCTGTAAGCCTATCTAAAAATATTTTGGAAGCCCTTGAAAACTCCTGATTCTTCTTCCAAACTATATTAAGCCCAGATTCTAACTTCGGCTTTAAAGGTATAAAACAAATATTTTCATTATGCATGTTGTCAATTAATTTATCTAAACATAAAGCATACCCCATACCTTCCCTAACCATAATTAATGCATTGTAAATCAAATTGTAAGTAGCAACTATATTTAGCTTATCAAAAGTATCAGAAAACCATCTTGAAAAATCATTATCCTGCATTTCAGTTTCTATTACCTGCCTCGATATTATCAAAGGTATATTTAATAAATCAGTTTTTATTATACTTTTCTTTTTCGAAAGCTCAGAATCTTTTTTCATAATTAAACCCCAAGTATCTTTAGCAGGCACTTTCAAATAATCATACTTTGATAAATCTGCAGGATCTATCAATAAACCAAAATCTAATAAACCTTTATCAAGTTTTTCTGTTATATCCTGAAAATTTCCGCTGTAAATATTATATTTTATATGTGGGTAAGTTTCTTGAATATCTTTCATAACAGAAGCAATTAAACTCATAGCCCAACTCTCACCTGCCCCAATGAATATATCACCTGCTATTAATTCATCTGTGAAATTGAATTCTGCTCTGGTTTTATCTATCATATCTATTATTTCTTCGGCTCTTTTTTTTAATAAAATGCCTTCAGGAGTGAGAATTATATTATTATGCTTTCTTTCAAATAGTTTATGCCCTATATCTCTTTCAAGTATATTTATCTGTCTTGATAGATTTGGCTGAGTGAGATTAAGATATTTGGCAGCCTTTGTAATATTGCCTTCTCTTACAGTTGTTAAAAAATATTTTAAAGCCCTAATTTCCATATACTCTCCGAAATACATAAACTTTTTATATTCTATAATAATGCTATAATAATGTAAATAATTAGTTAATGAATATTAATTTGACTATTATTTGTTATATTTAATTCATACCTAAACAACTATATTTTGTCAAAATAATTTTTTTAATTTAAAATATTGGCAGGGCTTTGCCCCGCACCCCAGTTCTTTTATTGGTATAAAAGAACCAAAAGAACTGCATTTTTAAGCTAAATTTAGGTTATATCCTATATTTAATAAGTATATATTTAATATAAAGTTCTAGTAATTGCACTTTTTGCAACTTTTTGCGGCGGGAAAAAGTTGAATAAAAAAAATGACAAAGTTAAAAATTTTCAGTATATATAAAAAACTAAAATTGACAATTTCAATTATTTAATTATAATGTAAAACTTACTGGAGTTTTTTACTATGAAAAAATTATATAAAAATCTATATGTAGGTAATGACAGAGATTGTGCTGAGTTTAAAGGGGCTATAGTTCATGCCTGCCAAAGCTGTTTTGTTAGAGGCGTAAGAGGAAATATAGGCGATAAAAAAGTGTATCAAAATAATAATGATTTATATTTGAATTTACTTGATATAAGCAGTTTATCTTTTGAATATGCTTTTCCTATGATAAAGAGAGCTATGGAGTTTATAGATGAACATATAAATGATATGGAAGTATTGGTTCATTGCAATTTCGGTATGTCAAGATCTCCATCTATAGCACTTCTTTATATGGCAAGAAAAGGCTATATAAGTAATACTTCATTCAAAGATGCTTTAAGAGATTTTCATGAAATATACACTTACTATTCACCTGGAATGGGAATGTATAGATACTTCGATAATTATTGGTACGAAATAATGAGTTTTTAGCATTATAGCAAAATACTTGACAATATAAAATATTTGTATTATACTATTACATATAAATCTTCGGGGCTAGGTGAAATTCCATACCGGCGGTAAAGTCCGCGAGCCTTTTTGATGTTTCTTATTCAAAAACGGCAGATTTGGTGCAATTCCAAAACCGACAGTTAAAGTCTGGATGGTAGAAGATAAAATTAATGTAAACTACTACATAAAATAATGGCTCTAATTGTTATTTTTAACATTTAGAGTTTTTTGTTTACAAGTCAAAAAATCCACCAAATTAAAAAACCCAAAGATTAATAAAAAATATTTTTTTAAGAGTATTAGCACTATGCTTGAGCATGAAAAGTATATGAAAATGGCTATAGAGGAAGCTAAAAAAGGAGAAGGTTTTACAAGTCCTAATCCTTTAGTTGGTGCTGTTATAGTGAAAGATGGAAAAGTTATAGGCATTGGATACCATAAAAAATGCGGTGAAAATCATGCAGAGATTAATGCTTTTTTAGATGCCAAAGAAAAAGGTGAAAATATTGAAGATGCTGATATATATGTAACTTTAGAGCCTTGTTCTCATTATGGAAAAACTCCTCCTTGTGCTGATGCTATTATAAAAAATAAGTTAAAAAGAGTGATTATAGGATGTGTTGATTCTAATCCTAAAGTGGCAGGAAACGGTATAAAAAAATTAAAAGATGCTGGCATTGAAGTTATAGTAAATGTGCTTGAAGAAGAATGCAGAAAATTAAATGAGGTTTTCTTCTATTATATAGCTAATAAAATACCATTTATTGTTATGAAATATGCTATGACTATGGATGGTAAAATAGCTACTGTAAGCGGTAAATCAAAATGGATAACTTCAGAAAAAACTAGAGAGCATTCTCATAGATTTAGAAATAAATACTCTGCTATAATGGTTGGAATAAATACTGTAATAGAAGATAATCCTACACTTAATTGCAGACTTCCAAATACTAGAAATCCTATAAGAATAATTTTGGATAGTTCATTAAAAATAGATTTGGAGTCTAATATTTGTAAAACAGCAAAAGAAATAAAAACTTTTATAGCTACTATTAGCAATGATGATAAAAAAATAAAAGAACTTGAAAGTTTTGGTATAGAGATAATAAAAACAGAAAATGATAATGGCAAAGTGAGTTTAAAAGATTTGATGAGAATACTTGGGGAAGAAAAAGATATTGACAGCGTGTATGTTGAAGGCGGTGCTGCTTTACATGCGAGTTTATTAAAAGAAAAGCTAGTAAATAAGGCTTTGATTTATATAGCACCAAAAATATTCGGAGGTATTGAAGCAAAAAGCCCTATAGGAGGCGAAGGGATAGATGATCCTAATGATGCTGTTAAACTTACTGAAGGCAGCATAACAAAAATAGAAGACGATTTGTTTTTGGAATATTATTTAAAATATTAATTTATATAATATTTAATTATTGGGGACTAGTCCCCAACCCCATACTTATTTTGGTGTCACAGGCAAAGCCCGCCTGCGGCGAGAAGCAAAAGGACTGCATTTATACTATTTTGCATTCAATGACATCAAAAAAAGATTATAATTATAGGATTATACAATAATGTTTACTGGTATAGTTGAAGAAATAGGAACTGTTAAATCGGTACAAAGCAAAGTTATTACAATAGAAGCTAGCAAAATATTCGATGATTTGCATTTGGGTGATAGTGTTGCTGTTAATGGTACTTGTTTAACTGTATCTAGCTTTGATAATAAAATATTTAATGCTGATGTTACTCAAGAAACTTTGAACCGCACTAATTTAGGAAGTTTAAAAAATGGAAGTAAAGTTAATCTTGAGCGTGCTATGACTTTAAGCGGAAGATTCGGCGGTCATATAGTAAGCGGACATATTGACGGAGTGGGAAGCATTAAGTATATGAAGAAAGATGACAATGCTATAATACTCACTATTGAAGTGCCTAAACACTTAATGAAATATATAGTAGAAAAAGGTTCTGTTGCTGTTGACGGCATAAGTTTGACAGTGGCAAGTTTAACAGATAATACTTTTTCTATAGCGGTTATTCCTCATACATTGAAGGAAACTGTACTTTACTATAAAAAAGAAGGTGATAAGGTTAATATTGAAAATGATGTTATAGGCAAATACGTTGAAAGGCTTTTAACATTTAAAGAAGATAATGATGATAGTAAAAAATCTAATATAACAATGGACTTTTTACTTAAAAATGGTTTTTAATAATTATGCACTTTTTACAGCTTTTTACAGCTAATAAATATTAGGAAAAAGTTGAATAAAAAATAAAAATGGAGCATTAAAGATGGAAAATGTTTACAGCACTATTGATGAAGCTTTAGAGGATTTAAGAAACGGAAAAATTATAGTTGTTTCTGATGATGAAGATAGAGAAAATGAAGGCGATTTAATCTGTGCGGCAGAATTTGCTACTACAGAAAATATCAACTTTATGGCTACTTATGCTAAAGGTTTGATATGTATGCCTATGAGTAAAGAAATTACAAATAAATTAAATTTAAATCAAATGGTTACAAAAAATACTGATAATCATGAAACAGCTTTCACAGTATCTATTGACCATGTTGAAACTACAACAGGTATATCAGCAGTTGAAAGATCTATAACGGCTTTAAAAGTTATTGATGAAAATGCTAAACCTGAAGATTTTAGACGTCCCGGTCATATGTTCCCATTACTTGCAAAAGAAGGCGGAGTATTGGTAAGAATGGGACATACTGAAGCTACTGTTGATTTGATGAGATTAGCAGGGTTAAAAGAATGCGGTTTATGCTGTGAGATTATGAGAGATGACGGCGATATGATGAGAAGAGATGATTTGATCGATTTCGCTAAAAAACATAATCTTAAAATGATCACTGTTTCTGATTTGATTGATTATAGAAAAAAGAATGAAGATTTAATGGAGCTTTATGCTAAAGCTAAAATGCCTACTAAATATGGTGAGTTTGAAATACTTACTTTCGTAAATAAAATCACAAAAGAACATCATGTGGTTTTAACTATGGGAGATATTTCAAGCGGAGAAGATGTACTTTGCAGAGTTCATTCTGAATGTTTAACAGGTGATGCATTAGGTTCAAAAAGATGCGATTGCGGTGAACAGTATGATTATGCTATGAGAAAAATTGCTGAGGAAGGCAGGGGCATAATGGTTTATATGCGTCAGGAAGGAAGAGGAATAGGACTTGTTAATAAATTGAGAGCTTATGAACTTCAGGATAGCGGACTTGATACAGTTGATGCTAATATAGCTTTAGGTTTCAGAGATGATATGCGTGAATATTATGAGGCTTATCAAATGCTTAAAAATTTGGGTATTAAGAGCATAAAAATAATGACTAATAACCCAGACAAAATAAAGTATTTAAATAATTACGGCTTAGAAATAAAAGACAGAGTACCTATACAAATAGAAGCGTCTGAATATGATGCATTTTATCTAAAAACTAAAAAAGAGCGTATGGGCCATATTTTAGATTGAGTTTAAAAATAAAAAATTACGAGCGTATATCAAGTTTACTTGATATACTTATTCCAGCGAGTAATTTTTTATATATAAAATAAAAAGAATGGGGCATATTTTAGATTAAGAATAAAAAGTGAGCCGAAGCCAGCCCAAAGGGCACAGTCGTGCAAATAAATTTATTTATTTGCTGCTTATAGGCTGAGGCGAGCATAGCAATAATAAATAAAAATAAAAAATTGCGAGCCTCTGGAAACTAATAAAGAAAGTTGCTAGAACTTATTGCTATAGACATGAAAGCAAGCTAGTAATTTTTTATGATATAGACTAGCATTTTGACATTTATATTAATTTTATTATAATGTTTGTATTATGGATAATGTAAAATATTTTAATACATTGAATGATTTTTTTGTAAGATATCTTTTATCTGATAGAGGAAGTGAAGCAATATTGTTGGATTTTATTAATTCAATAATGCTTGACTCTAATATGAAGACATTTAGAAGTGTTGAAATACTAACTCCATTTAATTATAAAGAAAATTATGAAGATAAAGAAACAATTACAGATGTAAAATGTATAACTCAAAATGGTTCAGTTGTCATAATAGAGATTCAGCTTCAAGGAAATTCAAGGTTTCCAGAGAGAATACTTTATTATTGGGCTTCTAATTACAGCAAACTTTTAAAGCAGGGTGAAAAATATGATGCTCTAACTCCTGTAATTAGTATTAATCTTCTTAATTTTAATTTAGATGATTCAGAGAATATTCATTCATGCTATATGATTTATGATACAGGTAATCAAAGATTATTAACTGATCATTTACAAATACACATAATTGAAGTAAAAAAATTTAAATACAATTTATTAAAACCTGATTTAAATTGCTGGCTTAAATTTTTTACTATAAATGAAAGTGATAATAAGGAGGTTATAATGTCAGAATTAGTAAAAGAAAAGCCTATAATGGAAGAAGTACAAAAAAGATATAATAACTTCATTAAAGATAGATTGATGATGAATGAATATGATAAAAGACAAGCATATTTATATGGTAATCAAATAATGCTTGAAGAAGAGAGAAGACTAGGAATTGAAGAAGGTAAAAAAGAACAGCAAATATCTATAGCTAGAAACTTTAAAAAAGCTGGTATAGATATAAAAATAATTAGTGAAAATACAGGTTTGAGTATAGAAGAAATAGAAAACTTGTGAGTATCTGATATTCACAAGAATGTTAGAGCTTATTAATAAACAAGTTTTTTATATATAATAAAAAATATAATTAAGGAATTAATACAATCATGAAAACTTTTGAAGGAAAACTCGTTAGTGAAAAACCAATTAAAATCGGTATAGTGTGTGCTAGATTCAATGAATTCATTGTTTCTAAACTTTTGGGCGGTGCTTTAGATGCTTTATCTCGTCATAACATAAAAGACGATGATATTACTGTAGCTTGGGTGCCTGGTGCTTTTGAAATACCTCTAATCGCTTCTAAAATGGCTAAATCTAAAAAGTATGATGCTGTTGTTTGTTTAGGTGCTGTTATAAGAGGCTCTACTACTCATTATGATTATGTTTGTGCTGAAGTTTCAAAAGGTATTGCCAATGTTTCTCTTAATTCTGATATACCTGTAATGTTTGGGGTGCTTACTACTGAAAACATTGAACAGGCTATTGAAAGAGCTGGAACTAAAGCTGGAAACAAGGGATTTGATTCTGCTATGGCTGCTATTGAAATGGTTAACTTAATCAGAGAGATAGAAAAGTAAATATCTTATAAATTTATATTATTTTCATATTATTAAAAAACAAGGGCTTAAATTATTTTTTAAGTTCCTTGTTTTTTTATTTTCCTTATTTGTATTATTTGTTATATTTATAATAATAAAATTGTCATTTAATAACTATTTATTTTTTTATAAATTTAGTATATTATTTATTAGAATTTTTTACTAATAAGGAGCTTATCTTATGAATTTGAAAGGATCTAAAACTGAGGTTAATTTGAGAAATGCTTTTATATGTGAGGCTATGGCTAGATGCAGATATATGTATTATGCTGAAAAAGCCCGTGAGGAAGGAAAAGAAGATGTTGCTGCTGCTTATGAAAGATTTGCTAGAAATGAACAGGAGCATGCTAAAATATGGTTTGAAAGTTTTCATGGTATACCTAGCACTGAAGAAAATTTAAAAGAATCTATCATCAATGAAAATTATGAATCTATAGATATGTATCTTTCTTATGCTAAAACTGCACAGGAAGAAGGTTTTGATGAGTTGGCTATGGCTTTTATGAATGTTGCAAGGATTGAAGACGGCCATAAAAAACAATTCCAAAGTTTACTTAGAGCTAGTAAAATGGAGATACCAAGCTGGCAATGTGATATATGCGGATATATAGATTCTGAAAATAAAAATCCTTCTATATGTCCTGTATGTAAGCGTAAAATAAAAAAATAATAAAAAATCAATATAGTATTAATATCCTATTGTAAGTTTTACTATTAGTTAAATAATAGAAATATTTGCAATAGGATATTAAAAAATTTTATTTACATACCCCGCCCTTTTTCTTTCAATGTTTTCATTAAAATTTTTATTTTATATATATTTATTGCCTACAAAGAAAAAGCATACCCGCCCAAGTGTTATTTAAATTTTAAAAACCTCACAGCGCACGGTGAACGAAATATTTTTATATAATTAACATGTTATTATAAATCAATTCACAACTATAGCTTTACTCTGCGTGCGGTTAATGGCATCATAATACCATAAAAAAACTTGGGTGGGTTACTATATTGTCTGTATGAGTTAAAAAGAATGATTATGTAGAAATAACAAATAAAAGCAAAAAACCTAGAGGGTGGGGAATTAAAAAATAACCATGCTGCATTAATAACAGCATGGTTTAGAATTAATATCGTTTATTTAGCTGCATTTCCTGCCACATTCAAAGAATCCCAAGTTCTTGCGAAAGGAGGAGCATAACATAAATCCAACATTCCTAATTCATCTACAGTAAGACCTGCATGTATACAAGCAGCTATAACATCAGCCCTCAATACAGCACCTCTTTTTCCTAGTATCTGACCTCCTATTATCTTTCTGCTGTCAGCTAAATATATAAGTTTTATATGTAAATCCTGATAACCAGGATAATAATGAGTATGATCTAAATCTTTTATAGTAACAGTCTTGTAATTGATATTTCTTTTTTTAGCCTCTTCCTCTGTAATTCCTGTTCTTGCAGCTTCAAGCTCAAAAGCAAGTATACATGCACTAGTCAAACTGCCTATAAACTTTTCATGCCCTCCTACTAAATTGCTTGCAACCATTCTTCCTAATTTGTTAGCCCCTGTAGCAAGAGCAGCATAAGTCTGATCATCTAATACTTTATCATATATGCTCGCACAATCTCCGGCAGCATATATAGAATCAATGCTTGTTTTTCCTTCCCTATCAACTAATATAGCACCATTATCCATTAATTTAATGCCGGCCTCCTTAGCTAAATCATTATTAGGTGTAACGCCTATAGCAACAACAACATAATCAGCATCGTATTTTCCTTTATCTGTGATAACTGCTTTTACATTATTGTTATTATCAGCTTCTAATGACTGAACTTTTTCATTAAGATGTAAGTCAACATTTTCTTTTATATGCTCTATTACCATATCAGAAAATTCTTTATCGAATTTATTTCCAAATACTCTGTCTGAACGCTGTATAATAGTAACATTCTTTCCTATATGCTTTAAAGCATGAGCAGCTTCAATAGCTATAAATCC
>CASEHG010000110.1 GCA_949287565.1 uncultured Brachyspira sp. | reverse complement strand
GTTAGAAAATCTTGAAGTAAATTTAGGTTTTAATGTAGATGATGATTATGAGATTAGATAACGCACGGTAAGTGAATCAATAAATATAATAAAAATTATATTTAAGTGAAAATAATATTTTTTAATTTTGTTTATCGTGCGTTAAATATATTTTAAATTTAAAAATCACTTGGGCGGGTACTAAAATTTCTTTTTAAACAACAAAGAAACAAAAAACAAAAATAACAGAATAAAGCAATAAAATATAAAGGGCGGGAAATTAGAAAAGATTTAAAAACAAAATTTTATTCTAACTCCCCACCCTCTAAATTGAGAATATTAACTGTTATTTTTATTATATTTTATTTTGTTATTTTGCTCCGTTATTTTAATACCCACCCAAGCTGTTATTATATTGAAAATTTTTATTAACGCACGGTAAATGTCTCTTTTAATATAGTTTTAATTATAATTTGAAATAAGTTTATATTTTAAATTTCACACACCGTGCGTGATAGTTTAAATTATAATCAGTCTAAGTCCTCACCATTAGAAGCTATGACTTTCTTATACCAATCAAAAGATTTCTTTTTGTATCTATTTCCAGTTCCTGAACCATCATCATTTTTATCTACATATATAAAGCCGTAACGTTTTTTAAGTTCGCCTGTAGTAAATGAAACTAAGTCTATACATCCCCAAGGTGTATATCCCATAAGATCAACACCATCAATTTCAACAGCTTTCTTTAACTCTTTTATATGTGCTTTAAGATAATCAATACGATAATCATCATCGCAAGAGCAGTCTGGTTTAAGTTCATCAATAGCACCAAAACCATTCTCAACTATAAATAGAGGAATTTCATAACGTTCATAAAGCGTAACAAGAGAATATCTAAGCCCAACAGGATCAATCTGCCAACCCCAATCAGAAGCCTTTACATAAGGATTTGCTATTGAATTTAATGTACTTCCATCCATAGTTGACTTTATATCTTTCTGTATATCAGCTTTTACTGCATTTGACATATAATAACTAAATCCTAAATAATCAACTTTTCCTTCAGATAATATCTTCTCATCTTCTGCTTCCATAACAGGCGCATTATTTTCTCTTTCCCATTGTTTTTTTGCAAAAGCAGGATAATGTCCGCGGCAATGAACATCAGCAAAATAAAAACGTTCATGCATACTTTCAGCAGCAATCATTATATCATCAGGATTACAAGAGTATGGATAGAAAGGAACAAAAGAACACATACAGCCTATTTTAAAATCAGGATTAATTTCATGACCTTTCTTTACAACAAGTGCAGAAGCAACAAGTTCATGGTGTACAGCCTGATACATAGCTTTTTTAGGATCATCAAACTCACTATATTTTACACCAGAGCAAGTCCAGCCAAAAATATCTGCTGATGTATTACTTTGATTGTTTATTTCATTAAATGTCATCCAATACTTAACTTTATTTTTATAGCGGTTCATAACAGTAACAGCATATTTTACAAAGAAATCTATAACTTTTCTATTTAACCAACCGCCATACTCTTTAGCTAAATGATATGGCATTTCAAAATGACTAAGTGTTATAACAGGTTCAATCTTATGTTTAAGAAGTTCATCAAACATATCATCATAAAATTTTAAACCTTCTTCATTAGGCTCGGATTCATCACCTTTAGGAAAAATTCTTGTCCAAGCTATTGATGTACGGAAACATTTAAATCCCATTTCAGCGAATAATGCAATATCATCTTTATATTTGTGATAAAAATCAATCGCATCATGATTAGGATATCTTTCTCCATCTATAACACCGTCAGTTATACGGCGCATAACACCATGGGCTCCAGCTGTAAGAACATCGCTTACGCTTGCACCTTTTCCGCCTTCATTCCAGCCGCCTTCAAGCTGATGGGCAGCTACTGCTCCGCCCCATAAAAAATTATTTGGTAAACTCATAATGACACTCCTTTTTAAATTTATTAATTATTTTCTTATGCTGATGATAGAATCTCCAGCATTTATATTTCCTGATGTTTTTTCTAAAATAATATCTGAACATTCATCTGTATTTGTAATTATAATAGGTGTTATTATATCAAAATCCTTTTTAATATTTTCTAAATCAAATTCAGCTATTAACTGACCCTTTTTAACTTTATCTTGAACATTAACTTTTGTTTCAAAATATTTTCCGCCAAGTGATACAGTTTCAAGTCCTATATGCACTAAAATTTCAATTCCATTTTTATCCTCAAAACCTATTGCATGCTTTGTATCAAAAATAGATGTTACTGTACAATCAAAAGGGGCATATAGTTTTCCCTCGGATGGAATTATTGCCACACCTTTTCCCATCATTCCGCCGGAAAAAGTTTCATCGTTCACATCTTTAAGTTCTTTTATCTCACCATTTAAAGGCGAATAAACAATAGTACTTTCATTGCCTGAAACAGATTTTTCTTCTGCAGAATCTGAGTTATCGTTATTATCAGCTATATTGGAATTTGTAGGTTCATCAAAACCTATAATTTGAACAAGTACAATAGAACCTATAATAGCAATACCGCAGCCTACTATTTCACCGATAAATGAACTTGGATTTTTGGGACTTATAGCATTAACAACAGTTAAAAGACCTGGAAGACCTGAATATATATAGTACATTGAACCAAAGAAACTTGATACAGCAGCACCTATTGCACCAGCTATACAGCCGCATATAAAAGGTTTTTTAAATCTTAATGTAACACCATAAATTGCTGGTTCTGTGATTCCAAAAACACCTGTTAAACCTGCAGAAAAAGCAACACGTTTAAGCTCCTTGTTTCTTGTTTTTAAGAATACACCAAAAGCAGCTGCAGCTTGTGCTACAACAGCACATGTTTGGAAAGCCTGAAATGAGTTGCTTCCGTTATTTGCAAAATCAGAAAGTATAACAGGAGTAATTCCCCAGTGAACACCGAATATAACAACAACTTGCCAAAAACCTCCTATTACTAAAGCAGCAAGAGCAGGAACTGAATAATAAATGAAATTATATCCTGCAGCAATAGCTCTAGCAAGATTATCTGAAATAGGGCCGATTACAACTATTGTTGCTGGAACCATGATTAAAAGACATATAAAAGGTGTTCCTAAAGATTTAATAACATCTGGAAGTATCTTTTGACATAAACGTTCCAAATAAGATAAAATCAATACAAGAAATAAAGGAGGTAGTACAGTTGAAGTATATGTTGTTTCTGATAAATTAAATATCAAAAATTTTATTGTTTCGCCACCAGCAATACGTGATGCCATATCATTCCAAGTCGGATTTACAAGAGCACAGCAGCAAGCAATGGCAATATATGTATTACATTTAAAATGTTTTGATGCTGTAATACCTATAAATATAGGAAGGAATGTAAATGGAGTCCAAGAAATAAAACTTATAACTTCATAAGTTCCTGTCTTTACAAAATCTGGTGCAAACTGTGTTATTATAATAAGACATCCTTGAATAAGACCTGCACTTGCTAATATATATACAAAAGGTGCAAAAACTGCTGACATTGTAGCAATAATTCTATTTAATAAACTTTCTTTTATTTCGGTAACACCGCTTTGTTTTGCATCCAAATTAAGCTCTTTTGCTATTACATCAAATACTTCTCCTACATGAGTTCCGATTACAATCTGAAACTGTCCTCCTCTTTCAACAACAGTAATTACGGCAGGCATTGATGAAATTTTTTCCTTAGCATCCTTTGGAGTTTCTTTAAGCACCAAACGAAGCCTAGTAGTACAGCGAGAAACATTGGTAATATTCTCCTCACCTCCCACAGCAACAATTATGTCGCGTGCTAATTTTGAATAATTTCTGATAGGTTCTGGCATAGTTATTCCCCCTTAAAATTATAAATTTTATTATTTTTTAGTCTTGTACAAAAGTTTTTAAACAAAAAAATCCAGACAAAAAACAGATTTATCTTCTGCTTTTTAATCTGGATATTGCCGAATTTAATCGTTACAAGTCCTAAATATTATTTACTTTTTTATAATATCTCCCTTATGACATCACTCTTATAATATGTACAGCCAAAAAAGTTGTTTCCTCATCTCCTATTTCTATATCATATTCTCTGCTGACAAAATCAGCTATTTTTCTAGCACATTTATACTCTTGCGGATACTCTTTTTTTATTGTATCAACTAAACAGTCTGATTTCACCTCTAAAAATTTTTGCTCAATAACTCTTTGTGCAAAAAATAATAAATGAGTTACAAATCTTTGATAATCCAAAGAATCCTCATCTAATTGCTTACCCACAAAAAGACTTACCACATTTATTGCTTTTTTAACAATACGTATCATTGATTCTGTATGAGACATATTGCCGTCAAATT
Organism: uncultured Brachyspira sp.; assembly: GCA_949287565.1. Taxonomy (GTDB): domain Bacteria; phylum Spirochaetota; class Brachyspiria; order Brachyspirales; family Brachyspiraceae; genus Brachyspira. The sequence continues at coordinate 2,512 of CASEHG010000110.1, read as the reverse complement.
CAGCATTTATAATATAAGTTGCTATAGCAGCTGCCTCTTCTTCCGGTAATCTTACACCAAAATGCTTCTCTACTATGTTTAAAGCATATTGACCAATTTCAAACTCTTTTTTATATATCTTACGTATTTCCCAATAAAGTGCATTTTTAAACTCAATTCCTCTTTCAAAACGCTCTATTGCAAAATCAATATGGTCTGTCAATGTAATATATATATTTTTATTTAAATCTTTATTTAGATTTTTTTGGGCATATTCTATAATTTCGGTGCTAGCATTTATTGATTCTATTTTTACTTCTATAAAAAGCTGTTTCAGTTTAGCTGTTGAAGATGCAGTATCCATACGAAAAATTTTTTCTATTTTACTATCTTCAATTTCTTGTCCTACTTTTTGTTTCCATCCTATTCCGTTTCCAACAACAATTATTTCCTGCCCATTTTCGCTAGTTGAAGTAACTACATTATTATTTAAAATTTTTTTAATAATCATTTTTTGCCACCAAAATATAAAAAAATTGCAAAAAAAAACCAAACAAAATAGTATAGCTACAATATATAGCTTATAACAATTGTTTGGTATTGCCTGATTTAACAGTAGCAAGCCTTATTAATTTTGTAAGAAATATAACATATATATGTATTTTTTTCAAGAATTATTTTTATTTTTTCAATTTTTAATTTTGTCAATTTTTATTGCTATTTTTCCGCAACAGAGTCAAGAACAATACAAAAGTACAAGTATAAAATTAGTACCAATTTTGTTTGAATTTATTATATCTATACCGCACGCTAAACAAAATTAACAATATAATACAATTTTTAATTATAATTTAAACATACAATTAAAATTCATTAACCGTGCGTTAAATAGATTTTAAATTTAAAAATCACTTGGGCGGGTGCTAAAATTTCTTTTTAAACAACAAAGAAACAAAAAATAAAATAACAGAATAAAGCAATAAAATATAAAGGGCGGGGAATTAGAAAAGATTTTAAAACAAATTTTATTCTAACTCACCACCCTCTAAATTTAAAATCTTAATTGTTATTTTCATGATATTTTATTTTGTTATTTTCCTCTGTTATTTTAATACCCACCCAAGCTGTTATTAGACTATAAATTTTTACTAACGCACGGTAAGTAAAATTTTATATATAATGATAATTGTAATTGATAAATATACTTAATAATATAATAATATTCTGCGTGCGGTAAATGCATTATAAATTTAAAAATCACTTGGGCGGGTGCTAAAATTTCTTTTTAAACAACAAAGAAACAAAAAATAAAATAACAGAATAAAGCAATAAAATATAAAGGGCGGGAAATTAGAAAAGATTCATTATAAAACCAAGCCATTTAAATTTTTTATCTTTATTAAAATTCTAATTTTAGAATAAAATATAAAAGTTTAGAGGGAAATTATATAAATAAAAAATTTTTAACTTATTTTTTATCAACTTTTCCCGTTACAAAAGCACATAAAATTTATTTAATAATAGTTACAAATATAATCAATCTTTGCCGCTATTTAATATCCAAGTCTTTATCTTAATTAATTTTTATTATAATGAAGTTCTTTTACTTTTGTCCATATAGTATTTAATTTCTTTTGCATAATAATATCAGGAATGAGTAACATAGCAGTAATTACTATAACAATAATAATGAGTGCCAATATAGTACCAGTAAATACTAATAATACTTCAGGATTCAAAGTAAAACTATTATAAGCTCCTCCATAAAGTACCGACATACCGCTTAACAATACTCCCATAACAAAAGCAAATATTAATCCTCCTATAATTGGCATACCTACAAATAATACAATAATAAATGAAACCATAACTGCTTGAGTAACATCATTTTTATCGTTTTCATCAATTTTTAAAGCTATTTCTTTATGAATAATATTTCCGTATTTATTGTACCAAAATATGCTGTAAAGATTGCATGTTATAATACTAAGTAAAAGTTCTAATAAAGGAGATATATCTTTTCTTTTGGTAAAATTCTGCACTTCTAAAGTAATATAATAAATCCAATAGTAATGGTATATTCCTAAAGTAAAGAAGTTTAGAATAAACATTGTAGGAATTGATCTTACAGCACCTATATTCATGTTGTTTCCTATTGTTGTTATGTCACCCGAAGGGTGCCTTGCCTCCGGCACGCAGAGCGTTGGTCACTAATATAAGCCAGTAACTAAAGTTACTGGCTGCTTACCAAAGGTACCTTGCCTACACCTTTGCCGACACCATAGGTGGACTTCGTCGGCACGCTTCGCGAGGTGGACTTCGTCCGGCACAAAGAGTGTTGGTCGGCTCACTTGGTATTGTTATGCTCTTTTAATAGCCTACATTTTCAAGTTTTATCTGCGAACCATGTACAAAGCCATGAATTGCATCTTTACCATCTTCAGCCTCTGGAGGAAGATAAAATACTTCATGCCAATTTTTTTCAAAATTTTCATAATTCATATAATCAATACCTGCTCCATTGATAGATAAT
>CASEHG010000109.1 GCA_949287565.1 uncultured Brachyspira sp. | reverse complement strand
TTCCATTAACAAATTATACTTGGTAATATTTTATATTATTTTATATTAATTACTAGTTTATTTTTATTTTTTTAATTAATTATTTTTATTGATATTTATGAAATTTTTGTTATATTTTTGATATAGTTTTAAATTGTATAAAAATGAGCAAAATATTAACAACAATATTATTATTTATTTTTACTTGTATGGTTTTATTTTCATATGATGTGCTTCCTGAAAAGTCAGTTAACTTCATAAATAATTATTTTAATTATGATGATATTGTAAATATATATAAAACAAACGAATTTTATGAAGTGATATTCAATGATGATATAGTGATTCATTTTGATTTGGACGGATATTGGCAGGAAGTAAGCGGAAATTCATCGCCCATACCTATAAACTTTATAGATAAAAAAGTATTGGACACGGTAAGAAAAACAAATCCTAATGCAGCAATTATAAAAATAAAGAAAAGATGGAATATGTATGTAATAAGTTTAGATAATTATGTAAATATATTCATAGATTTTGCCGGAATGTTAATAGGACAAAAAGTACCAGATTAATTTTAAGGGGATATATGATAAAAAAAACAATACTTTTATTTTTCATTGCAGTAATTACTGTATATGCTGACGATATATATATAGCACCTAATCAGCTTCCAAATAATATACTGCAATTTATAAATAGCTTCTTTCCAAATTCTTCTATAATGTATGCTGAAATGGATAGAAAAAAATATGAAATTGCATTAGATAATGGGGTTGAAATGGAATTCTTTAGAAATGGAGAATTAAAAGAAATAGATGGAAATTACACAGCATTGCCTTCAAATATACTGCCTCAGCCTGTAGCAAATACTGTTTCAAAAACTTATCCTAATACAGTAATAACAAAAATAAAAAAGAAATGGAATTTATATGAAGTAAAACTCAATAATATGATGGAGCTTTATATAGATGCAAGCAGCGGGCAGCTTTTGGGACAGAAATTTGATGATTAAATATATACCTAAACAACTACATTTTGTCAATTTTTATATTTTGTAAATGTATTATCAACTTTTTTGACGCACACGCTACACGAAAACGCAATTGCTACAACCTTATATTATTATAATATGTATTAAATATGTGGTAATACCTAAAATTTGGGTTACACCTAAAGGTGGACTTCGTCAAATGCAGTTTTTTTGGTTCTCGCCGCAGGCGGGCTTCGCCTTATACCAATACCGAAAGGTACCTTGCCTACGGCACGCAGAGCGTCGGTAAAAGAACTGGGGTGCGGCACGTCTGTGTGCTTCGCAGCAAAGCCCTGCAAATATTTTAAATTAAAAAATTAATTTTGACAAACTTTAAAATTTTCAGTATATACCTAAACAATTATAATTTGTTAAAATTACTTTTTTAAATTTATATATTTTCAAGGAAAAAAAGACATTTATAAAATAAAAAATACTAAAAAAATATAATAGTCTAAAGATTTATTAATTTAGTTTTACAAGTATGATAAAAAAATAAAAAGCAAGAAACTATCTAAACAGAATCTTGCTTTTTAATTTCATAAATTTAAATAATTTATTCTAAATTTTCACCATTACTTTCAATAACTTTTTTATACCAGAAGAAAGATTTTTTTCTGCTTCTTTTTAAAGTACCATTACCAAAATCATCTCTGTCAACATATATAAATCCATATCTTTTAGACATTTCACCAGTACCAGCAGAAACCAAATCTATAGGTCCCCAAGTAGTATAGCCAATCAAATCTACCCCATCAATTTCAACAGCATCTTTCATATTTTTGATATGATCTCTTAAATAATCTATTCTATAATCATCTTCAACATATCCATTTTCATCAGCTTTATCATAAGCACCAAGTCCGTTTTCAACTATAAACATAGGTTTTTGATATCTGTCATAAATATCATTTAAAGTAACTCTTATACCTAATGGGTCAACAGTCCAGCCCCAATCAGTTTGTTTTAATTCTGGGTTTTTTATATCAGCTGCTATATTATCTTTAGGCATAATATATTTACTTTTATCAGCACTTGCACATCTTGTAGTGTAATAAGAGAAAGAGATAAAATCAACAGGATATTTTTCTAAAAGTTCTAAATCTTCTTTTTCCATTTTTATATTTAAATTCTCTCTCTCAAATTTTTTCAAAGCATAAGCAGGATATTTTCCTCTTGACTGAACATCAACAAAGAAATACATCTCATCATTTTTCTGCTGAGCTGCTAGTACATCTTCAGGCTTTGAAGAATAAGGATAATAAGTTCCAGCAGCAAGCATACAGCCTACTTTATTATTAGGATCAACCTCATGTGCTATTTTAGTAGCCAAAGCACTTGCAACTAATTCATGATGACTTGCCTGATACTTAACCTCTTCTTCATTTTCACCCTCTTCAAAACAAAGTCCTGCTCCCATAAAAGGTGCATGAAGTATCATATTAATTTCATTAAATGTAAGCCAATATTCAACTAATCCTTTATATCTATTAAATATAGCATTGCAGAGATTTTCATAAAATTTTATAAGTTTTCTATTTCTCCATCCGCCGTATTCTTTTATTAGATGCATAGGACAGTCAAAATGTGTTATTGTTACTAAAGGTTTTATATTATATTTTAAACATTCTTTAAAAACATCTTCATAAAATTTTAATCCTTCTTCATTAGGTTTATCTTCATCGCCTTTAGGAAATATTCTGCTCCAAGCAATAGACATACGGTAAACACTAAAACCCATTTCAGCAAATAATTTTATATCTTCTTTATAATGCGAATACATCTCAATAGCATCTTTTGAAGGATAATAATGATCCTTATCAAAATCAAACATTTTCATTTTACCAGTAATAACGGCAGCTCTATCTTTACCATGAGGTGCAACATCTACATTTGCAAGACCTCTTCCTCCTTTATCAAATCCGCCTTCGCATTGATTAGCAGCTGTAGCACCGCCCCATAAAAAACCTTTTCTAAAAGCCATAAATAAACTCCTATTAAAAATAAATTTCATAATAACAGTAATATAGATACCAAAACAATAATATAAATAACTATAAACTCAAACAACAAAATTAGTACATTAATACGGAAATTATTTAATTGGAGTTTTATACTGTGCTATGATATTATCATAAACAGATATTTAAATAACAATAATATAGATATAAATAGTATAAATAGATAGATAAAAAATTAAGGAGACTCTAAAATGAAAGAAAAATTTAATGCTTTTATGGAAAGCAAATTTCTCCCTATCATGGCTAAAGTAGCAGGAAACAGATATCTTAACTGTATTAAAGATGGTTTTGTATTTGCAACACCATTTATCATTATAGGTTCATTTGTACTTTTATTATTTAATTTACCTTTAAATGATCCTACTAACTTTATGTATTTTAAACCTTATGAAAACTTTGTAAATGCATTTTCTGGACATTATATACAAATATTTAATGTAAGTATGGGAGTAATGTCCTTATTTATATCATTTGGTATAGGCTATTCATTAGCTGGATATTATAATATAGATAAACTTACAAACGGATTTTTATCTATGTATTCTTTTTTACTATTATCAGCAAAATCTTTAGCTGTAACTGTAATAGGGGCAGCTTCTCAATTATTATATGTTGCTGAAGAAACTAATGTAACTGTATTAGATGCAAGATATATGGATGCTAAAGGTCTTTTTGTTGCTATTATTGCTTCTATATTGGCAGTAGAAATATCAAGATTCTTAGTAAACAAAAAAATTATGATTCAGTTTCCTGATTCTGTTCCTCCTGCAATATCAAAATCTTTTGAAATTTTAATTCCAGTAGCAGTTATATCTTTCTTATTCCAAACTATAAACTGGATAATACAAAACAGCATGCAGATTATGCTCCCAGATTTAATAATGAAAATATTACAGCCATTATTAAGTATGTCTGACGGTTTAGTATCTATAATTATTATATTATTATTGGTGCATATATTATGGTTCTGCGGTATACATGGTGCTAACGTTGTTAATGCTATAATAACCCCTATTGTCTTAACTAATTTGGCCTTAAACCAAACAGCTCTTGCAGCAGGCGAACAAATACCAAAAGTATTTGCAGGTGAGTTTTTAAACAGTTTTGTATATATAGGCGGTTCGGGTGCAACTTTGGGATTATGTATAGCTATGATTATGACTAAAAGCGAACATTTAAAATATGTAGGTAAACTCTCTATAGTACCTGGATTCTTTAATATCAATGAACCTATTATGTTTGGTACTCCTATTGTTATGAACCCTATTTTTGTTATACCATTCATTATAACACCAATTATAAATGCGGTTATATCTTATACATTTTTGAAATTAAATATAATAAGCAGAATAGTAGGATTAGTACCTTGGACTACTCCTTCTGTATTAGGTTCTTTTATATCAACTAATTTACACTTCTTAGCCCCAGTATTGATAATAGGATTGATTATATTGGACTATTTTATTTATAAGCCTTTTTTGAATATGTATGTAAAAGAATTAGAGAAAGAAGAAAGTGCTAATAATTAATATATAATTTATAATTTTTACAAGGCATTGTTAGTGATTAAATCATTGACAATGCTTTAATTTTGCAGCTTTACTAAGAATTATAGATAATTACATAAGTATATACTGACAACTATCTATAGTCAAAAATAAATTTTTAAAATTTAGATTTGTGGGGACTAGCCCTACAAAGTACACAGTCGTGCCCGCTCTGCGTGCCGACGAAGTCCACCTGTAGTGTTGGCAGCAACTTTCTGTGTGCCGTAGGTAAGCGAAGGCGGGAAAAAGTTGAATAAAAAGATTGACAAACTTAAAAATTTTCAGTATATACCTAAACAATTATAATTTGTCAATTTTTTATTTTTTCAAATATAATTACTATTTTATTAATAAAATATGTTTTAGAGCTATGGTAATTGAAATCTATAGCTTTTATAATTCAAGTTTTAAATATAGAGAAAATTTCTGTTACGAATATAGGTATGAACTTAAAATAATTATAATAAATAAAAAAGGCTCAAGTATTAAAACCCAAGCCTTTTATTACTGTTTTGATAAACTAATTATTTCTAATCAGTTACCAATTTTAATTAAACATTTTTTATAATTTAAGCATTAATTTACTCATTCTGCTGGCAAATAATTTAGGATCTTCAAGAGGAAGTCCCTCGAGTATACAAGCCTCATCATAAAGAAGTTCGCTATACTCTTTAAATGTTTCTGAAACTTTATTAGCCTGATATTCTTTTTCCATAGCTTTGAAAACCTCATGAGAAGTATTAATCTCTAATACTCTTTCAGGCTTCATTCCAAACATATTATTGCCTGTTTCAGCAAGAACCTTAGCCATATTAAAGCTGATAGAATCTTCTTTATTAGATAAACATACAACACTTTCTTTAAGTCTGTTAGTTTCTCTTACCTCAGCAACTCTATCTGAACCTAATACATCTTTTATAGCATTGAGTATTTCTTTATTAGCAGATTCTTTATTTTCATCTTTGTTTTCAGAATCGTTATTGTCAGCCTGAAGTATAGAATGAAGTTTAGTACCGTCAAACTCTTTCATCATAGTAATCATAAATTCATCTACTCTGTCAGTGAAATAAAGAACTTCATATCCTTTATCTTTCATACCTTCCATATGAGGAAGTTTTTCTATAGCAGATTTATCCTTAGCAGCAGCATAATATATATACTCCTGACCTTCTTTCATTCTTGACTTATATTCTGCTAATGTTGTGTATTCATCATCAGCTGTATTTGAAGATTGGAATAATAAAAGATTAGCCAATTTATCTTTTTTGCTGAAATCTGAATATATACCTATTTTTATAGATTCGCCGAACTCTTTAAAGAATTTCTCATATCTCTTTCTGTCATTTTTAAGTATATTTTCTAAAGCATCTAAAATTTTCTTTTCAACATTAGAAGCTATTCTTTTTAATTGAGTGCTATGCTGTAAAATTTCTCTTGAAATATTAAGTGAGAAGTCAGGAGAATCAACCAAACCTCTAACAAATTTCAAATATTCAGGAAGCAAATCTTTACACTTGCTCATTATAAATACATTTCTAGAATAAAGCTCTAAACCTCTTTCAAAATCTGGATGTAGGAAATTGAAAGGAGCTCTTGAAGGTATGAATAAAAGTGCTGTATATTCTATAGTACCTTCGGCCTTTGTATGTATAACTTCAAAAGGTTCTGCATAATCATGGAAATGCTCTTTATAAAACTCATTATATTCTTCAGGCTTAACATCGCTTTTTGATTTCTGCCAAATACTAATCATAGAGTTAATAGTTTTTTCTTCATACTGCTGAACTTCGTTTTCCTCTTTTTTAGGTATAGGCATATCCATAACTATAGGATAATGAACATAGTTTGAATATTTATGTATTAAACTCTCTAAAGTGTATCTGTTGCAGTAATCATCATCAACAAAACCATCTTCTTCTAACTTTTCATCTTTTCCTTTTAGCTTTAATGTTATAGTAGTTCCTCTATCTTGTTTATCAATGTCTTCTATAGAATAAGAACCATCTCCATTGCTTTCCCAACGAACGCCTTTTTCACTATCAACATGCTTTGTTTCTATTACGATATCATCAGCAACCATAAATGCAGAATAAAAACCTACACCGAATTGTCCTATTAAATCTATTCCGCTTTCTTTTGATGCTTCTTTATCCTTTTGTATTTTTTCTAAAAATGCTTTAGTACCGCTTCTTGCTATAGAACCTATATTATTAATAACATCCTCTCTTGTCATACCGATTCCATTATCTTTTATAGTTAATGTTCTATTCTGCTCATCTACTTCTATTTTTATTCTTAAATTATCTATATCTGTGTATTTATCTGTGTTTGTTATAGATTCAAATCTTGCCTTATCCAAAGCATCGCTTGCATTTGATATAAGCTCTCTTAAAAATATTTCCTTATGAGTGTATATAGAATGCACCATTAAATTTAATATTTGTTTAGTTTCGGCTTCAAAATTAAGTATTTGTTTTTCTGCCATAATAAACTCCTTCGTTTAATTAATTTAAAATTCTTTACAGGTTAAAGATTAAATATATAAAAGTATTAAAGTGAATATATAAAGTCTAAAAATTGAATTAATATATAATATAACAAATAATAAAAAAATCAACTATTTTAATATATAAACTGCCATAATAATATTTTAGTAAAATTTAATATTAAATTGATTATTTTCATGCTATAATATCATTTAACATTATATTATTAAACGGATTCAAAGATGTATACTATCATAGAATTAATACTGCCTATATTTGTTTTGATAGCTTTCGGTAAAATATTAAGGCAGGCTAATATAATAAGCAATGAAGGAATAAAAACTATAAAGAATTTAGCAGTGAATTTATTTCTTCCATTTACTTTTTTTAATATACTTATTCATGGCACATTCAATAAAGATTCTATAATATTAATAATAGCAGGCTTTATAATAATATTTTCAGCGTATTTATTAGGTTTCTTGTTTAGACCATTATTCAGCGACGATATAAAAAAATATGTACCTTATACCAATACTTGTATTGAAAGCGGAATGTTTGCATTAGCTATACTTAATATGATTATAGGCAAGGAAAATCTATTTCAAATAATACAAATGGATATGGTAAATAATATATTTGTTTTTACTATAGTTACAACAGGCTTAACTTTGATATCAGGCAAAAAGCAAACTACAAAGCAAGTAATAAACTCTATAATAAAAAGCCCAATAATAATAAGCCTTATATTAGGTATAATAGGAGCATTATTCAATTTGGGTGAAAAAATAGATAATTCAAATTTATCGGCTACTTACAATAGAATAATATCTTTTTTAACAGAGCCTTTATCTCCTATGATATTATTATGCATAGGGGAAGAACTTGAATTTGAAATTGATATATTCAAAAAAGCTATTAAATTATTCTTTGTAAGATTCGCTACAATGGCAGTGTTGATATCTTTAACTTTATTTGTAATATCTCAAATAATAAGTGTT
>CASEHG010000108.1 GCA_949287565.1 uncultured Brachyspira sp. | reverse complement strand
TCTTACATGTAAGATAAAATATTAAATTTAAGCTAAAATATAGCCTTTTTGCTTCTTTGTGGCAACAAAAGAAGTGGGGTGCGGGGCAAAGCCCTGCAAATATTTTAAATTAAAAAAATTTATTTTTGAAAAAATGTAGTTGTTTAGGTATATATAAAAAATATTCTTAAATTTATTTTACTTGATATAAAAAAGATTAATATTTATAATTGAAAAAAAATTAATTAAAGGAGTATATATATGGCTACACCTCATATAGCTGCCAATAAAGGCGATATTGCTGAAACTATACTTTTACCGGGAGATCCTTTAAGAGCTAAATTTATAGCTGAGAATTTTTTAGAAAATGTTACTCAATACAATTCCATTAGAAATATGTTTGGATTCACAGGTACATATAAGGGAAAGAAAGTTTCCGTTCAAGGTACTGGTATGGGAATGCCTTCCTGCAGTATTTATTCTTATGAACTTATTCATTTTTACGGCTGTAAGAATTTAATTCGTATAGGTACTGCTGGTGCTTTGGTAGATAAACTTCATATCGGTGATTTGGTTATAGGAATGGGAGCTTGTACAGACTCTAATTATGCTGCACAGTATGAACTTCCTGGTACTTATGCCCCTATAGCTAGTTATGAATTATTAAGAAAAGCTGTTAATAAAGCTGATGAAATGAAAATAAATTATCATGTAGGTAATATAGTTTCATCTGATGTATTTTATGGTGCTAATAATGCTACTCCTAAATGGGCAAAAATGGGAGTATTGGCTGTTGAGATGGAGGCTGCTGCTTTATATATGAATGCTGCTTATGCTGGTGTTAATGCTCTTTGTATGGTAACTATTTCTGATTCTTTAGTTACAGGAGAAGCTACAACTGCAGAGCAAAGAGAAAAAACTTTCACTAATATGATGGAAGTTGCTTTGTCTTTGGCTTAAAGATATATAATAATAAGCATTTATAAATTTATTTTTATGAATGCTTATTATTTTTTTATAAATTATTGACTTTTTTTATAATATGTATATAATTAATTACTATGAAAGGTATTATTATTTCAAATAATTTCAAAAGCATCTACGCTTATTACTTCTTTTATTATGGCGTTTAAGGCGCCAGTATATCTATTTTTCTAATTTAAACACACACATATATATTATTAATTTTGATAGCTATTTGATAACTTGACATATTATCATTTATGGCTTTAAAAACAAAAATTATTATCTATTTTATGCATAAAATTTTAAAATTATTTTTAAGGAGAATTATATTATGATAGTAGTAATGAAACCAAATGCAAAAGAAGAGCATGTAAACAGTATTATAGAAAGACTTAAAAATGCAGGTCTTGGTATAAATAAAAGTGTCGGAGTGGATTATACTGTAATAGGAATGGTAGGAGATACTTCAAAGATAGACAGAGAGTTAATAGCTTCTTTGCCTGGTGTATCTAAAGTATTAAAAGTTCAGGAGCCATTCAAAAGAGCAAACAGAGCATTTAAAAAAGAAGATACTGTAGTAGATGTAAGCGGTGTTAAAATAGGTGAGGGTAAGCCTGTCATAATAGCAGGACCTTGTTCTGTAGAAAGTGAAGATCAGGTTATAAACATTGCTAAAAGTGTAAAAGCAGCAGGTGCTTCTATACTTAGAGGAGGAGCTTTCAAACCTAGAACTTCACCTTATGCTTTCCAAGGTTTAGCACTTGACGGACTTAAAATATTGAAACTTGCAAAAGAAGAAGTTGGAATACCTATAGTAAGTGAGATTGTATCTATAAGACATTTAGAAGATTTTGAAAACACAGTTGATATGATTCAAATAGGGGCAAGAAACATGCAGAACTTTGAGCTTCTAAAAGAGGTTGGTAAATTGAAAAAGCCTATACTTTTAAAAAGAGGTTTATCAAGTACAATAGAAGAATGGCTTATGAGTGCAGAATACATACTTAATCAAGGCAATGAGAATGTTGTATTGTGTGAAAGAGGTGTAAGAACTTTTGAAACTTATACTAGAAATACTTTCGATGTCTCAGCAATTCCTGCCATAAAGCGTTTAAGTCATTTGCCTGTAATAGGAGATCCTTCTCATGCAAGCGGTAAATCTTGGATGGCACTTCCTCTCACTTTGGCAGCTATTTCTGCTGGTGCCGATGGTATGATTATAGAAGTACATAATGATCCGGAACATGCTTTATGTGATGGGGCACAATCTATAAAGCCTGATGTATTTTCTGATATTATGGAATCTGTTAATATGATATCCGATACAGTTGCTAAGATAAAAGAAAAACATGGCGGTAAAATTTATACAAAATAATAAAAAATAATTTATTATAATATTATTTTATATAGTCTATTCGTATAAATTATGAATAGACTAATTTTTTAAAATAAACTAATTTGATTTTTGCATTTATATATTATATAATTTATAATATATTTATATTAAATTTTCAGGAATAAACATGTTAATTACAATATTGGCATTATTTATATTATTTCACAGTAGTGTATTTGGCTATATAGATCCCGGAACAGGAAGTTTGCTTTTTTCAGCACTCTTTGGGATAATAGGAACAC
>CASEHG010000107.1 GCA_949287565.1 uncultured Brachyspira sp. | reverse complement strand
AGATGGTTGTCTGATATTTTATATCAGATGGGTATCATCTGATTTCTTAAATCAGATTGTTACTATCTGATATTTTATATCAGATTAGTATTATCTGATTGATTATATATATATTATATCATATTTTGATGAGTTTGTCAAGAGGAAAATGAAATTTTCCTCTTGCTCAGTTTACGGTCAAGAGATTTTTTTAAAAATCTCTTGCTTAGTTTACGGTCAAGTATTTTTTTTATTTTAATACCCCTTTAATTAAATCGGGCAAATATACACATTCACCCTTTTTTACAAAGTTAAAAAGTTCTTTACTTGCATTAATATTTGTAATACTTCTAGTGTAATATCCATCTTCCTTATCAATCCATGGTTTTGTTTTATAACAAGTGATAGTGCCACCATCGTTAACTACATAATGCCATCCATAACTCATCATTGATACTATGTTTGTTATTTGTGCAGGCGTAATTATGTTTGAGAATAGCTCAATATAAATAAGCTCTGGATTGTTAATCATACGACATAACAATACACCATCATTAACAATTCTCCAACAATCATATCCTGTCATTTTTGAAATATCTATATATAGATATTCACCAATTATTTTATAATCATCAGCCTTATATATTTCGTCATTTTTCACTTCATATAAAAATTTAAAAACTACATTTTCTTGTATGCCCAAAGCTTTACTTAATCTGCTTATTTTAATCACCCCTTAATTATTATTTGTATCAAATAAGAAAATTTATATTTTTGGATATGTTATTTATACAAAAATCTTCGTTTTTATATATTTTATTCTTCAACTTCTTCTTCCAAAGTTAACGAATTAATTTTTTCAAAGATATAATCTATACTACTTTCAACTGTATCACCAACAATTTCAATGTTATGCGGTGTAATATTATCTGCTATAATCATTTTATAAATTGTATCAGAGCTGGGTGTAAGAATTGTAATTATAATACAAGGTATAATTACTTTTAACGATATTTTTAGATATTTAAAATAAGTCTGTTTTTCATCTTCTTCGATTATACCACCCGCCACAACATCAAATAAACAAATAGATATAAGACCCGACGCAATCAAAGCAATAACTAACATAATTATACAAATTAAATTAATATTATCTACAATATCAATCAAATAAAACAACCAAGGATTAATTATTGGTTCCATATTTATTAGCCTCCTTTATTACAAATTGTTTATAAAACTATTTTTTAAAACTTCAAATTCTGTTGCGCACTTTGGACAAAGTATGCTACCTAACTCAGTAGAATATTTCCAACCTTCTGGAGGGTTTTCAAATTTTGGTTTTTTAGTAAATCCTCCGTCATATTCCTCTGTCCGTATGTATTTTAAAAATATAGTTTCACCACATTTAATACATTTTTTGACTAAATATACTGTATTATTTTCAACCTCGTCTATTTTCATTTTTTTACTCCATTACTTTTTATTAATTTTCTTCATTAATTACAATACCGCCATGAATTATTACACGTTTGCCATCCTTGTCAAAGTAAACTTCATTTTCGCTCGATGAAACATCAAATTTACCTGTCCATGATTTTATCTCGTTACCACTATAATCGTACACAGTAACAGTTCTTTCTAAACCGTTACTAAGTTCACTATCTATAGATTTAATTCCTCTCTGTATTGATGCACAGCCTGACATGCATACTACACCTAACATTATTGTTACTGTAAAAATTATCTTCTTCATATTAATTTTCCTCCCTTTATTTATCCTACAATTTCCCAATATAACTCAATATATTTATCTGCCCAATCATCAAGATTATTTTCTATTTCAGCTTCTGTTATATCATCATCTACTGCAAAAATCTGTTTTCTTACTACTTCTGAATTTTCTCCCTTAATATTTAAATTAAATTGAATTCTTTTCATTTTATCTCTCCTCATAAGTTTGTTCAAATATATCTGGTTTACATGGATAAAATTCTCCTTTTATACCCTTTATAATATAGTCTCCAATTGAGGCTAAATGTACACCTTCTAATGTATATATATAAATTTCATTATCTTCGTTTATTGCTATCTTACCCTCTGTAAAAATTGCAATCTCTTTGATGTTGAATCCTGTCCATTGTACAGCTTCTACTTCTACAGGCTTCTTACGATACTTTTTAATCATTTTAAACATCTCCTTTTTTTTATTATTTATTATACTATAATTATATCATACTTTTTTAGAATTGTCAAGCATTAAAATTCTTTTAAATTAAGATATTTAAAACTTCTTCTTGGCTTATCTTTTTTATTAATAAATTTATCACAATTATTAGGGTCTGAATTTCTTCTTTGTCCCGTTATTAACATATAGTCACAAGTGCTTATTTCTCTGCCGACATAACTTCTATAGTAACAAATATTACATTGTTTCATTATTTTCAACCTTCTTTCTTTTTATTCTTTTAGGTTTAAGTTCATATATACCATCAATATTTCTTTCTTCTATGTTGATTTTATTTAAAATTTCATCATTAGCTATTATATTTTTAATAATATTATATTGCTTTTCGTTGAACAAATAAACTGGTCTTCTTGCTTTTAAATCATTTATAGTTGCAGTTATAAATGTTTTATCTGGATTGTGAATATAATCATACATCATTTTCAATTACCTCATCTATTTCGTCAAAATCTCCCCACTTGCCACTTTCAATCAATGGCATATCAACATCGCCCCATACATCAGGATTGCCAATATAAACAAAAATATCCTCAGTTACGTTTTTAATTTTTGCTTTAAATTTTGCCCTGTAATATAAATAACCTTCACCCTCTAATGCATCTAAAAACGGCAATAAGTAATCTTCGCATTCATAAATTTCGCCTAAAACTCCATTTTTATTATCTCCTATAAACATAACAGGATACTCATAATTTCCTGTTACTTCATTTGTTGCTCTTTTTAAATAGACTCCGCCGAATCTGGTTCGTTTGATAAATTTTTGACCTGATAAAAATGCATGGTTTCTAAATCCTCTCATTAAAGTTCCATAAGTAAACAAATAAAACATAATATACTCTCCTTATACACATATTTCTTCTGGGTTATATTTTTTAAATCTAATTTTTGCTTTATTAGGTTTTATAAAATTCAAATTACAAGATACAAAATAATATTCATTATCAACACTTTGTTTCAACTTATTAAATTCATATCTAACTTCTCTAATATCTAATATAGGGTTATGTTTTTGTACAAATATTTCCCTATGATTATTTGCACAAAGCGTAAAATGAGTGTTTAATAATATTTCTTCTATAGTTTGATTAGTATATAGCAAATTACTTCTGATAACATTAGACATATTTATCGTCCCCTAAATCGTAAAAAGTAATATTGTTATTCCTATATGATAAGCCAATAATATCGCTATTGTCAATGTTTCTACTAATCATAAAATTGTTAAATTTAGCTCTTACATAACGTATATCTAATTTTGATTTTCTATTAATAATTTGATATTTTTTATTATTGCCTTTTGCAATATATTCTAATCGAATTTCTTTTTCGCTTAGAATGCTTATTAAAGAATTTCGAGTATATAAATTATATTCAGATAAAAATGCTTTTGCCATATTATCACCTTATCTTACGCTTCTATTTTTAACTGTTTCCCAATAATTTTTAATCTCATCATATATTAATAAATCTTCCCATTTAATAGACTGTAATTCTTCTGCCGATTTAACTGATTTACATTTTTTTACCATAGTATCAACAAGTTGCAGTGTTGCAATAAATGTTTCTAAACGTAAAGTACCTCTGAATATTCTAAATTCAATAGTGCTTTCATTTGTTAAATTAACTGCATAATATCTATCATAAACTCCATCTTTTGAACCTTCAACTACTATTTCTGGGGCGGAATCATATCTTTTTGCCCAATGATTTAGAGAATAAGAGCTTCTTCTACTAAATTTACTTAATTCATCCCAAAACTTTTCTGTTAGATACAGCAATCTTGTAAGATATAGGTCTTCGTTATCGCTAAAATAATCCCTATTAAAATGTACATGAAGTCCGCAAATACCTGCATTATGAGAACGTAAATTATTATTAATACAATATTTAAATGCTGACTTATAATTATCTTTCATATTCGTATGGTATTTTAAAGTTGCTGGTTGTGTAATTATTTCAAAACCAACATCATCTAAACTTCCATCAGTTTCCATATAAACAAAATCTTTCCCAAGATATTTCGCTATATTTTCTGCATTGTCATTGAGTACCTCAAAATCTGTTTCTTCATCATTTACAACCTCAAGTTCAACACCCATATATAAAGGTTCTTCTTCGGTATCGGTATTATAAAACAGAACTTTGTCCTCTTTATGATAATGATATTCTTTGATAATATGTTTATAACACCGTTGACATTCATATCTTCCATCACCTGTTTTAATTGCTTCACTCCGCAATATACTTCTACCGCAACATGCACAATGAACAGTGAGCTCTCTGTAACAAGTATAACATAACATTATGTCATCGTGTTCTTCTTCGCTATAAGTATAGTGTGTATTATATGAATTTAATCTTTCATTACAATTAACGCAGTGCATATAAATCACTCCTTATTTATTATGTAAATATTATATCATACTTTTATCTATTTGTCAAGTTTATTCTTCAAAAGTTTGTATGTGCGTTCTTTTTGACCAATATCTTTTTAAGATTGTACTATTCATAATTTCATCAAATGACATATGCTGTATTTCTTCTGCACTTTTATTTTTAGCAATCATAATACAAGACTGTACAAATTGTAATGTAGCCATAAAAGTATCAATATTTAAGCTCCCCTTAAACATTCTAAACTCAATAGTATTAATGTTTGACAGATTTACAGCATAATAATGATAGTCATGATTTCTTCTCTTATTTGAATATCGAATATATTCATTTCGTGGCATATCTAATTTTTTAGCATATCTATCCATTCTATGTTTATTTCTTCTGGAAAACTTTATGACATCATCCCAATTTTTATCAATTAAATATAATAATTTTGATATATATAATTCTTCATTATCACTAAAAAAATCTCTGTTAAAATGTATATGAAGCCCGCAAGTAGTAGTTTTGTCTGAGGCGTAACCCATCTCTTTTAACATTTCAAATAATTTTTTATACTTTTTGGATATACTTTTATGGTATTTTAAAGTTGCTGGCTGTGTAATTATTTCTAAACCTTCGGTGAGACTTCCGTCATGGGAACAATAGACAAAATTATCATTATTATTCATTATTGAATTAATTTTTTCTACTGTATAATCACTTTCGCCAGCACCATCAATTTCCAACTCAACTCCTAAATAAAGAGGAATTTCGTTTTTATTGTCTGTTTTATAAAATTTTAATGTTGGATAATATCTATGATATGGCAATACAAAATCACGCTTTTGACAACTTAAACACAAACAATAATCATTATCTACTTCTAAGTTTTCTTTTAATTCAATTTCGCCACATCTATTACAAATAAAATATCTTTTCTGAAAACACTTGTCACATATATTTATTCTTGTATTATTTATATACCTATAATTGTCCACTCTTTTACCACAGATTGCACATCTTTCTATATGGAGCTGGTCTAAAAAAACATTTTTATTTATATCGTATTCCCATAAATTATATAATGCATTTCTATAAGCAGAATTTGATGTATTGAATAAGGATATTAATTCTGTAATACTTCTTTCACTAGGACTTGGAATTGTTACAAACATACCCTCCCTTACTCTTGTTAAATTATCATAAGTCAAAACATCAATACTACTTCCACGCTGGCTATAAATAACACCATATACAAATCCTCCGCCACTATCTATTCCGAAAACTAAATCTCCATTATGAAATATTGTTTTGGAGCATATTTCTCCAACAAGGAAATTGGGAGCATGGTCATTTAAACGACCATTTGATATATAATCATTGATATTCATATTATACCTCCTAAATTACATTTCAGGGAACTGGTCTATATACGCCGCAAAACTTGGTTCAAATTCAACTTTTTTAGTTGCAGTATCATATACACTTACATTCTCTGCCGCAAAATAAAAATCCATATAAAATGGTTTAGCATCCTTAGACACATCTAAATGTTCTTCGTCTAAAAAGCCATAATACAAGTTATTCTTTTTGTCTATATAAAATCCTGTTTCCTCTTCATCGGGTACAATTTCATTAAAACCTGAATAATCAATTGTATATCCCGCAGGAATTTCCATTAAAGCAACAGTTTTATTTTTAATTTCGACTATGTTATTTTTATCTGATTTTTTTGATGTTGACGTGTGTTCATCTTCTAATAAATAACAATCGCTGTAATAATTATAACATGTGCCGCTTTTTTTATATCTAAAATAATTATCTTTGTAGGAAGTATTACTATAAAATACTCCATTATCTTCAGTAAATCCAGAAGTTTTAATAAATTCTCCTTTATTATTTAAAATAGCCATTTTACTATCAATTAACTTTTCAATCAAATCAATATTTGTTTTATTGTTAAACCAATTTTTATTTGTAGCTATATCATATAGATAATCTCGTATAAAAACAGCAGTATCACTCATATTATTTTCTTTATTAGCCTTACTACTTGTTAAACTAATTGTACCATTATGAATAACAGCATAATTACTTACATACTCTATTTTTTGTAATGCACCATTATCACTCTGAATAGGAAATGGATGTGTCATAGACTGATTAACTCCTCCATGTGTTGCAATACGGAAATGAATTAAAAGTCCTCTATCCTTAAAATCATATTTACTATTATAAGAATTAAACGCATTCATAAAATCCTCAAAACGCATAAATCCTTTTTTAATTATTACTCTACCATTATAATTAAATGCAAATCCAGCTCCATCTCTGTTGTTATCAAAACAATTCTTTAAAATATTCTCAGATGGAACATCTACTCCAATAGGTTTTACAATAGCTATACACATATAAAAGTCCTCCTTTAATTGTTTTTCTATATTATATCATACTCGCTTTTATTTGTCAAGAATTATTTTATTGTTCAATATTTTCACATATTTATTAAATATTTTTATAAGTTTTACCGATATATTTTTTGCCTTTTCTTCTATAATTATGTTTTTAACTTTTGCTCTTTCTCCTCTTGGTATGTGTAAATTGTATGGTTTAATTAAATCATTAATAATACAAAATAACATTTCTTCCCACATTTTAGCCAAAAGAAGGTATTGTTCTACCGTTTGTAATTTACTAATCCTAAATTCTATACGGTTATCATGAGATAAACCAATCCATGAATAGTGGTCTGAGTATCCATAATCACGTGATACATAACCGTTAAAAAATCTTCCACATAATTTCACAGTTTCTTCTTTATGTTCATACATATAATCATACAAATCATCAAACAAATTAGGGGCAAAATTTTTGATTATATTAATACTATATTCGTTAATATAAGTCCCGTTTCCAATATTCATATGCTGACCACATTTTTCGTTACTAAAATCTGCATGTTTACACATCGTTTCAAGCATTTGTTTTACGCCTCTTAGGCTATTGTATATAGGTGTTTTAAATTCTACTCCACCAGACGGTAAGCTTCCATCATCGGTAGCTATTAAATCAGTTAATGTATTTATGATATATGCTTTATGCTGTGGTGTTTTGGGTACACATTCTAATTCAAAACCATAAGTTGTTCCTTTCTTTGTAGGTTTGTTTACCATTTTATTATTAGGTGTATAATAGCTTAAATTAGATAAGCATCCACGACAAATTCTTCTCTTACTACCGATTACTTTTACAGTTTGATTTAAACGGAAACGTCTTTTGCATTTACTACAAATAACTGTTGTATGCTCTTTCATTTTTATTTCTCCTTTTTGTGTTTGTTTTTTCATTTTATATTCTCCTTTTTTTTGTGTTTGTTTTTTTTATCCGCTAATATAATATCATATAAAAGCAGATTTGTCAAGAATTATTTTTTTAGTTGGATATTTTTTTCTTACATTATATATAATAATTATGTTTAAAAAAATAATAAATTACTTGACAAGTATTGTTATTTATGGTATAATACCGATGTGTTATGAAAGGTGGTGCGTAAATATGTTAAGAATTCAAGAAGGTAACTATTATACATTACGTATTTTGAAAGCCTTGGCTTCAAGGACAAAATTTCTTATTATAAGCAAAGATTCTTCTTTGGCATATATAATAGATAAAAATAATATTGATAATTCTATGGACTTAAGAAACTTTAGATACCAATTACATAAATTTACTTCAAATAATAATTTAGATAATAATGATAAAATTAAAATAACAATTGGTAATGATGCTTTAAATCAAGGGTTTTATTTTATGGCGGTGAAAAAATGACAAATATTTATACAAGAGAAAAGTATGAAGTAAATACATTATTAAATATTATATCAGATGATACTATTATATTTACAGATAATGATAACGTAAACATTGTAATAAAACGTAATGGCGAATTTGATATTAGAGAATTCCGATATTTATTTTTAACATATTTAAGAAAAGACCATGTACCCTTTGGTTATTGTAAGGTTAGAATTTTATATCATAGATATTTACAATCTTTTAGATTTTATCCGGTATTTTCATAAAATTTAAAAAATACTTGACCGCAAGCTGAGCAATAGATTTTTTTAAAAATCCTATTGACCGTAAACTAAACAATAGGAAAATTTCATTTTCCTATTGACAAATCTGAATTTATATGATATAATACTATACATAAGTTAGCAAGACATATACAGCAATATAAAAAAATAAAAATAGTGTGTCTTGCAAATTTATTATAAAACAATATAGTAAATTTGAAAAGGAGTATGATAATATGAATAATTTTATGAACTCAATTGACAAAACTTTAAATGGAGATACTAAATTTAACGTATCTGTAACAGAAAATGGAGCTATTGGATATAGAACATCTGGTAAAAATCTTTTAGATTTGAACTTTAAAGTATCAAGTCTGAGAAATGCCAGTGAAGAGAATGTCATAAAAGCCTTTAAATTAGCCTTTTTTGAAGATAAGGAATTAGCCTTAAAATGGATATTTTATGCCCGTGATATTAGAGGTGGTCTTGGCGAAAGAAGGCTGTTTAGACTGGTAATGCACTATCTTATCAAAGAATATCCCGAATATGCTAAGAAATTCTTATCATATATTCCTGAATACGGCAGATATGATGACTTGGTTGATGTTATTTTTGATTCTGATGGCAATATTGATGTTCCTTCTGACATTGTAGATATTGTAAAAGATATAATTACAAAACAGTTAAGACAGGATATTACTAATATGAATAAGAATAATTCAATTAGTCTTTTAACTAAGTGGCTTCCTTCTGAAAACGCATCATCTATTGTAACAAAGAGAAAAGCTAAAAATATTATTAATATGCTTGGTCTTAATGAAAGAGCCTATAGAAAAACCTTAAGTAAACTCAGAAAATATATTGATATCGTTGAGGCAAAAATGTCTGCTAAAGAATGGGCTGATATTAAATATGAAAATGTTCCTTCAAGAGCTAATCTTATTTATAACAATGCCTTTTTAAGAAACGATGAGACAAGAAGAAGGGAATTTCTTTCCAAACTGGAAAAAGGCGAAGCTAAAATAAATGCTACTACATTATATCCTCATGATATTGTACACAAGTATGTAGTAAAGGATTATTGGTATGGTTATAAAACAAAGCCTTTAGATAAAACATTAGAGGCTTTATGGAAAGCTCTCCCTGAAAATGAAATTGAAAATACGATGGTTGTTGCTGACGGTAGTGGTAGTATGAACTGTCGCTTAAGTAATACCACAGTAACCGCACATGATGTAGCAAATGCACTCGCTATTTATTTTGCAGAACATTCAAAAGGTGGATTTAAAGATACATTTATTACATTTGGACATAGACCCAGACTTTTAAATTTATCAAACGCTAATAGTCTTAAGAAAAAAATAGACATAACATTAAGTAATACTGATTATTCAGATACTAATATTGAAGCTGTGTTTGACCTTATTCTTACAACGGCATTAAATAATAATATGACACAGGATGATATGCCTAAAAATATTCTTATTATTTCAGATATGGAATTTAATGGAACTCGATTTAATTTTAATGAAAGACTGTTTAAAGTAATAGAAGAAAAATTTAACGCAAATGGATATAAACTTCCTAGACTAATTTTCTGGAATGTATGTGGTAGAACTAATACTATTCCCGTAATCGAAAATGATTTAGGTGTAGCACTTGTATCTGGATTTTCAACTAATATAGCCAAAATGATTATGAGTGGAGAAACAGACCCTTATAAGTGCTTATTAGAAGTATTAATGTCAGAAAGATATTCACCTATTACAATTAAATAAAAAAAATATTATCAAAAACCCTTGACATCCAAGGGTTTTTGTGTTATAATATACATATAAAATTATAAAAGACAAGGAGTGTATATTATGATAATTGACAGAAAAGAAATTGAAGGACTTGAGCCTGTTGCAGAAGGATATAAAGTATTTAACAATGATTGGACTGCCAATTATGGAAATAATTATTGTTATGCAGACGAATACGGCAACGTAGAAGGCACAGTGCATAAGCAGGAGGGCTTTCCGGAGAAATGCAAAAACGGCTTGCATTTTTGCGAAAACCCTCTGGACTGTTTTAGGTATTATCCTGTTGTACAGTGGAACAAGTTTGCGAAAGTCCGTGGATACGGACATATAAGCAGGGACGATAGAGATACAAAAGTGGCAGTTGAAATATTAGAAATTGCAAAAGTATTATCGTTCAACGATTTTTTAAACGAAATAAAAGAATATTCTAAAATAAGTGATGGCTCTGGCATAAACTACGGCTATGGCATATGGTATAGCTCTGGCATAAGCAACGGCTCTGGCGTAAACCATGGCTCTGGCATAAACTACGGCTGTGGCATAAACGATAGCTCTGGTATAAGCGACAGCTCTGGCGTAAACCATGGTTACGGCATAAATCTCGGCTATGGCATAAACTACGGCTGTGGCATAAGTGATGGCTGTGGCATAAGCTGTGTGCTTGACATAAACAACGGCTCTGGTATAAGTCACAGCTATGGCGTAAGCAATGGCTCTGGCATAAACTGTGGCTCTGGCATTGAGAATTCGTATGGCATATATAAATGCAAATATATTAAAAATTGCAAAGGTCTTTCGGTATCTGTTATGTGTTTAAATACAAGCGGGCAAAATAGGGTTTTTAACAAAAAAGTCAAAGAAAGCCGATTTGAAGAGATAAACAAAAAAATAGAAGATTTAAGAGATGGCTGGTATCCAAGGTTCACAAACGCTCTTGATTTAAGAAAAGAAAACGGGGAATTGTGGGAAAATGTACCTGCACCTAAAATTTCAGGAATATCAAATATAGAGGCATATAAAGACATGCCTAAAGAATTAATTGAATATTTTAAGTCTTTACCTGAATTTGATGCCGAGATATTTAAAGAAATAACAGGAATTGAAGCATAAATAAATTCTAAAAAGTACTTGACAAATAGAAACATTTATGATATAATAATTATACGATAATAAAGCGAGTAATAAATTGCTTTATAAATAATATATAAAAATATTAAAAATAAATTAATTAAAAAATATCTAAAAAAGTACTTGACCGTAAACTGGTCACTCGAAATTTTTTCAAAATTTCTCTTGACAAATATCACTTAATGTGATATAATATAAATATAGTGAACGGTACACTTAAAAATGAAACAGGGATATAATTAACCAGACACCGAATACCCTAGCTGGTAGATGCATAATATGTTGGTCATGCGAAGCATCTAGCGAATGAAACCAATATTCGGGTAGACAGCACAAGTCTTTAAATGTTGTTAAAAGGAGATAAGCTATGACAACAGCCCTTTAGATATATCTTAATAAATTAAAACCTTATGACAGCTTTCCTACAATAATACAATTCAGGAACGCCAATATTTATGATTTTTACATAAGGTTTTGCATAGATATTGGCAAGCTGTGGCAGGATAGTGTAAGGGGTAGCACGCTTAAAAATGTGTTTAGTTAAACACATACAGCAAAGTTATTTTCCATGTTAAGGAAGTAGTTTAGGTTCGAGTCCTAATCCTGTCATTTAAAAATGAAAAAGGAGAGATATTTATGAAAGGTATTCGAGGAACTTCTAAACAGACTGTTAAAGAAGCTAGAAAATTTTTAGTTAGTATTCAGCGTAATACTAATATTAAAATTATTCCTTCATATATCAAAACTGGATTAAGTGCTTCAGAACATAATAAAGTCGTTTGTTATTCTGATAAAACAGACTGTATTTATATTGATTATAGATTTGGCTGTTCAGTACAAAGATTTTATTTTTACGGTGAAAAGTCAGAAATACTAAAACTAATTTTAGATACAGGTAATAAATTAGATATTTCAGTTATTGTAAAGTAATTAAGTTAAACAAACATCTTAATTTAAGATGTTTTATATAGTAATAGTGTACATTGAAACCTTTCAATGAGAAATCAGTGGGTTAAGTGGTGGGTTAACACTGAAATCCTAACTTGCCAGAGAAGGATTAAGCAACTACCACATTATAATTTAATGATTAAAGAGGTGATTTTTTATGTGGGTAGAAATCAAAGCATTATCAAAATATGTAAAATTAGTAAAGCCCATTGAAAAAATACCTGATGATTTTATAATTCTTGGAAAATATAGGAGTATTGTTATTGCAGAAGATTTAAATGGCGAACTTCATGTATATGACAATGATTTTAAATTATATTTGAGTGAATTTAAAAGTCTTTTTGAAGCTCCTAAAATAAGAATATATTACAATGATAATGAAGTATATGTTTTAACATTATAAATAATAATTTGGGGAGATAGGGAAGTGGTTAAACCCAAGAGAACTCAAAATAAGGTCTTGACAAAGACCTTGACAGCAATAATGAGACTGTAAATCTCTTTGCATTGCATACGTTAGTTCGAATCTAACTCTCCCCATTCTATGCCAACATAGCTCAACAGGTAGAGCGATAGAAAAATAAAAAATGAAACATGTTAATGTTTCTTACAGCAAAAAATGATTATCTACAAGTTGCAGGTTCGAGTCCTGCTGTTGGCTTTTTTTGCACAGTTGGCAGAGTTGGTTTAATGCGTCTGATTGCTACTCAGATTATCTCATTTAGAGGTACACAAGTTCGAATCTTGTACTGTGCGTTAATTAAAATAAATTAAAGGAGAAAATATGTATGATGTTTTAGTAATTGCAAAATATGTTATTTTTTACTGTAATCAAAAGAAATATGTTATTCACAACTTTAAATTACAGCAAATTCT
>CASEHG010000106.1 GCA_949287565.1 uncultured Brachyspira sp. | reverse complement strand
TTAAAAATAATTTTAGCCATAAAATATGTTTTATATGTTATATAATAATTAATTTTAATGTATAAAATTGCAGTCTTTTTGGTTCTTTGTGCCAACAAAAGAACTGGGGTTTGGGGCAAAGCCCCAATTATAAATTTAAAATACTAAAAAATTAAACAGTGTAAATATTTATTAAATTAGTTTTGAAACAAGTCCAATATTGCTTTTGATACCGAAAAATAAAAATTTTTAATTAAAAAATAAAAAAGACACAGGATATTTTATCTACCCTGTGTCCCTATTATTATGGATTATATCTTATGAATTGAATTTACATATAGGCTTTAATTATTCTCCTTTGATTTCTATCTTCTTCTCATATTTAAGCTCTTCTTTCTTTGGAAGTGTTACCATAAGCACACCGTTATTCAAATTGGCCGCTATATTTTCAACATCAATTCCTTTTGTGCTGATATTAAAGCTTTGCTCATAGCTTGAAATAACTTCCTCTCTTGACTCTCCATTTTCTGATTTAAAAGTTTTTTTCCTTTTAGCAGATATGGAAAGTATATTCTCTTTTATTCCTATTTCTAAATCCTCTTTTTTTACGCCCGGCATATCCATTTCTATAATGTAATTTTTGTCATCTTCCTCTATTCTGTAATTTGATACTCTATTATGATAATCATTATAAGCATTGTAGCCATTATAATGACCGCAGCTTCCTGTTGAATTACATCTATTAGCATTTGAAAAAATTGAATGTAAAGTTGGTACAAATATTCTTCTTGACATATTAAAACTCCTTAATTTATATTAACTTATCTCTTTTTTTAATTTTTAATAATTTTCCATAAACCTCTATATTTTATAGCCTTCATTTAATTAATAATAATTAACCTATATTGATTTTTTTCTCATATTTTACTTCCTCTTTTTTAGGAAGAACTATTTTTAAAACACCGTCTGTCAAATTAGCTTCAATGTTCTCAACATCTATTCCTTTTGTGCTGATATTAAAGCTTTGTTCATATTTAGAAACAACCACTTCATTATCATTTTCTTTGTTCTCGCTATTTTCTGCTGAAGACTCAATAAGTTTTTGTTTATTAACTCTCTTTCTTTCAGCATATATAGAAAGTACATTTTCTTTTATACCTATTTCTAAATCTTCTTTTCTTACACCCGGCATATCCATTTCTATAGTGTAACTTTTATCATCTTCTTCTATATTGTAATGAGATAATTTTCTAACCTCATCATTGTTATATAAACTGCCGAATGCCTCGTCAAAACTTCTAAAATCATCTAACATAGAATGTAAAGCTGGAAAAAATAATCTTTTAGTCATAATTAAACTCCTTTTTATGTAAACTTTTATATTTCTAAATCTAATCAGCGATTAACTATCATTTGTTTTAACTCTCACCGAGTCATCATCGCTTACACTATTATATATGCAAGAAATATACCAATTATTTTTAAAGTATTGTATATTTATAAAACACTATTGATGATTAAGTAAGTATATAGAGTATGTAAATTATAAAAGATGTACAATATTAATACATTGATTTTTTATAGTATGTATATCAATTATACGATATAAGGCCTAATCAAAAATAGCTGTTCATAGTCTATACAATTTGAATAAAAATTGTAAACTTATTATATTTTTAAAGTTGACAATTATGATTGTTATGTTATTATTCTCAATTATGGGAAAAAATTTAAAAGAATATATAATATCAATACTAGAATCAAATAAGGGATTATTCAGATCAGGCGAAAAAATAGCAAAAGATGTGAATGTAAGC
>CASEHG010000105.1 GCA_949287565.1 uncultured Brachyspira sp. | reverse complement strand
CCTACTAATGTTTTTCCTACTAGATTAACATTAGCTGCTTTTACCATAGCATCGGCTGCCTCTATTGCTGATACTAAACCTTTAGTTTCGATCATACCTAAAGCCATAGAACTTGCCATATTTATTGCCTCCTATAATCAATTTATTTTATAATACTTTCAACTTCTTCATGAGGTCTTGGTATTACATGAACACTTATTAATTCTCCTACTTTAGCGGCTGCTGCTGCTCCGGCATCTGTTGCGGCTTTTACTGCTCCTACATCGCCTCTTACCATAACAGTTACTAATCCGCCTCCGATTAATGTTTTTCCTACTAGATTAACATTAGCTGCTTTTACCATAGCATCTGCTGCCTCTATTGCTGATACCAAACCTTTAGTTTCGATCATACCTAAAGCCATAGAACTTGCCATATTTATTACCTCCAATAATTTTTATTATTTTATTGATTATCGTTCTTTTTCTTTTTTCTTGTTTTTTTCTTTGAAACAGTTTCAGTAGAACCTGCTTCATTGTCTGTTTTTTTATTAACATCTTCATTAAAAAGCGATGCATCTTCAGCATTGCTGTCTGATGAACTGTTATCTGCATTTTCATTAATTATTTCTGTATTGCTTTCTGATTGCTTATTTTCTTCTATTTCTTTTTCTTCAATTTGTTTTTCTTCTGCTTCTTTATATTCACTATTATTTTCTTCGTTCTCTTTTATTTCTTTATTGCCATCTTCAACTGTATTATTATTGTCAGAAGATGCATAAGCAAAAAGAGTATCAAGAACTTGTTTATCTAATCTAGCTATAACATTACTGCCTAAAACCTTTCCGACTTTCTCAGCAGCAGCAACTCCAGCATCAACAGCTACTTTAACAGCAGAAACATCTCCAAAAAATGAGATAGCGATTCTACCGCTTCCAACATGCAACATAGAAGGCAAAATTATATTACTAGCCTTATTTGCTGCATCCAAAGCCTCAATAGCAGCAGTATGACCATGAGTTTCTATCATACCTAAAGCATATTCCATAATAATTAATTTCCTCTTATATCTAAGTATATAAAAATATAATTATTTATCTAACAAATAATCCATTTTTTAATACACATCTTCTTTTTCTAGTAAATGTTATTGTACTAGTAATACCATCTCCTGTACTGCTTGCCAATGTAAAGCTAGTATATCCCTCGCCTCCTAAACCTATACCGGCATAAGAAGGAGCATTCTTAACAAATATTGTTGTCTGCAATCTTCTAGGAGCTATAGTCAATCTGTCAATATGCTTAGAATGCATAGCAGCTGTATGTCTGCATCCGTTTTCTAATTTAACAGCCAACTCTAAAGCCTCATCAAAATCTTTACATCTTATCAAAGGAAGTACAGGCATCATAAGCTCTTCAACAGCAAAAGGATGTTCTTTATGAGTTTCCATTATTATAAGTCTAGGATCATAAGAACATTCTATGCCTAAAGTGTCTAATATATATTTAGCATCTTTACCCACAAATTTTTTATTTACTGTTCCATCAGGATTTATAAGAGCTTTTTCTAATTTTATCATATCTTCTTTTTTAGAAATTTTAAAAGCATTATTTTTTTCCATATTGAACATCAAATAATCAAATATAGAATCAACAGCCAAAACTTCTTTTTCAGCTATACAAGGCATATTATTATCAAGAGAAGCACCAGCAACTATATCGGCAGCGGCTTGTTCTATATCAGCAGTTTCATCAACTATAACAGGAGGATTTCCTGCACCTGCTCCTATAGTTTTCTTACCGCTTTTTAATCCTTTAATAACTATAGGCATACCGCCTGTAATACATAAAGCATTAATTTTAGGGCTTTCCATCATATAATCAACTTCTTCAACTGAAGCTTTTGAAACTGTAACTACCAAATTTCTTTCTCCGCCTGCCTCTATTATAGCTTCATTGATTTTGCTGACAAGCCAATTAGAAACTTTAACAGCGCTAGGATGCGGACTGAAAACAACACTATTTCCAGCTGAAAGCATATTGATACTATTACATATTATTGTTTCTGTAGGATTTGTAACAGGAGTTATAGCACCAATAACACCGAATGGAGAAAATTCTAATAAACTTAATCCGTCATCTCCTGTCAAAGCACCAGTATGTAAATCCTCAACTCCAGTACATCTTTCTATAGCCAATGTATTTTTATTAATTTTATCCTCTACCCTTCCCATTTTACTTTCTTCTACAGCCATAACAGACATCTCTTTAACTAGAGGTCTTAATTTATTTCTTATAGAATCAGTTATTTTTTTTCTTTCTGATAAAGTAGAGCATAAAAACTTCTTCTGTGCTATACTTGCATATTCAATAGCTTCTTTCATAGTATCAAATATACCAAGTGTATTTGTATTGTTATTGGATTCCAATATGTTTATATTCTTAGCAACTTCTCTTACTATAGATTCAATCAATTTTTCATCCATATATCATCTCCATAAAAATTATTTATTAAATACCTCTAAAGCAGACTTAGCTATAAGAATATCTTCTTCTACAGCACCTCCGCTTACTCCGATAGCTCCTAATAATTTACCTTCTTTGAATATAGGAATTCCTCCGCCGAACATAACAAGTTCACCAGACATAGCAGTATCAAGTCCGCATAAACTATCATCAATAAGTTTCTTTATTTCAGAAGTAGGAACTTTTAATGATACACTGCTGCAAGCCTTTTTAAAAGCTAATTTCTCGCTTATTTTAAGAGCATTATCCATTTTGCAGAAGAAAATCTCTTCTCCATGACTATTCACAATGGAAATACAAACATCAACATGTATACTTCCTGCTTTCTTCAATGCCTCCAAAGCCATACTAAAAGCATCATTTAAACCAAGTTCCATAAAATTTTCCTTAAATTAATCATTAAGTATGAAATAAATTCCCTTAACAAGTCTAGCTGAATTAGCTCCAACGCTTCTCATATTCTGAATATTCATTGATTTAACAGGATAGAAAAACAAAGGAGTATTTTCATCTAAATTAGCATAATGCACCGCTATATATTCACTGTCTGCAGCTACTCCAACAGATAACTGAGAAGCAATAGCTGCCTTATAAGATGCTTCTTTTACATCTCTATACTCACCAATCTCTTTCTTTTCAAATATATAAGGAATTCCTTCCTCCTCTATTCCATATAAAACCTGATCCATTAATTTTGAATCTGTATTTCCTAAGTCATATATAATAATAGATGGTATATCCATATTAGCTATTCCTTATTGCTCTAACATAATCTAATATAAGACCTGTAGCAACTGCATTTCTAGGTCCTTCTTTACCTCTTATATTACCTCTGCCGGCAACTATTTTATAATGTGATAAAGCATCCATAACCATTTGAGGTATTTCAAAATCTAATGATGAACCTCCAACCAATACTACGAAAGGTATATCTCTTATATTACCTGTAGAACTTACTGTTTCCAATGCTCTTATAGAATTAAATACAAATACTTTTTCTTTTGCTGTTCTTCTTACAATTCTTATTTTCTCTAATGGTATATCAGAATCTATAGGAACAAAATTATTTTCTTCTACTACTATGACTCTAGCAAATAATTTAGGATCTAAAGGCTCTTTGAAAAACTGTACTGTACCGTCTTCATGTCTTATATGAAATACGCTTTCAACTTTAGCCAAAGGATATTTTTTTATTCTTTCAGCCATTTCAAGATCATCTAATCCTAATTCAGAATTTATCAAAAGAGTAACCATATTTCCGGCACCAGCTAAATGAGTATATGATATTTTACCGTCTTTATCTATTAGAGAAGCATCTGTACTTCCTGCCCCCATGTCTATTATAGCCAAAGGAGAAGATGAACCAGGAGTAGTCAAAGCACCCAATATAGCCATATCAGCTTCAACTCCGCCTATTTCAACATTGATATTCAAATCTTTCTTAAGCTCATTTGCAATTATTTCCATTTGAAGCCTATCAGATTTTACCATACTAGCAATGCCCACAGCACTTTCCATAGAAAATTCATTAGCAAGTCCGCCTTTTACACTTCTAGGAACAAAAGTATCAACAGCCAGCAAATCACGAATTTTAATATCATCTTTATCTTTATTCGTAAGTTTAGCCATAGTCTGCCTAACTTTTTCTATCATACCGCCTATATTAGTACCAGGTTCTCCAATAATATCTTCTATATCTGTTGCCTTGTTTATAGTGGACATTATTTTTTCAGCACCTGCCTCTATATCCACTTCTAAACTTTTTTTGGCATCAATTATTTTTAATTTACCAGCTGGTATTCTTCTCTCTTTAACATTTCCTTCAGGAGTTTTTATTACAACTGCAGAACGGTTTCCTATTAAAGCTCTAGCTATAGGTACAACTGATTGAGTTTCCTCCGGTGATAAATTAAATACTGTTGCTATACCATAAGGATTTGATAATGTTTCAATTACTTTACCAGGCAAAGCCACCTCAAGTGCACAAAGCATGCCTATAGGAACTTTATCTATAAGAAGTACTTCATCAACTATAGGAATATTATTCTTAATCCTATTTTGTACAAGCACACCGTCATCTTTTTGTAAAATAAGTCCATTAACATTAATGCCTTTTGCTATAGCATCATTAACAGAATTAGCCACATCCTTGAAATCTATGCTATCAGGAACAACTATTATTACATCTTCGCCTTTATTTATATTAGAAATATCATCATAAAGTACGCTTTTTCCTATACCTATTCCAGATCCGCCCGGTGTTTTTGGGTTATGTCCTATCATAGTTGATTCTGTTACAACGGTTTCTGTTATAGTTTCCATTGCAACATCACCTATTACAGGTGTAGCTTCATTTATTCTTATCAAAGATATATCTTCTATTGTAAGATTAACTTTATCCAAGCTCTTTTTCAAAACCCCAAAAATACCATGCTTATTGGAAAAAGTACCTTTTATACCTGTAGTAAATACTAAATCACTAGAGATAAATTCTACATCATTATTATCACTAATTTTAGCAACTGCAATTTCAGTAGTAGAATTGCCTATGTCTATTCCTGCAATATATTTCATTGGCACTTCCATAAAATTATTATTATTGCTATGCTCGCCCACCTTTAAAGGTGCCTACTTGGTCAGCCCATAATCAGCAAACAAATAAATTTATTTGCTGGCTTCGGCTCGCTTTTTTATTTTATTGTTGCTATGCTCGCTCACCTTTAAAGGTCCTATATGGCTTCGGCTCGCTATTTAACTTTCTAATTATTTTCTTCTTAAACGATCTCTCTTCTCATAAACTTCAGCAGCCTCTCTAACTAAAGAAGCAGATATTGTAGCTGAATATTTACTTTCTAACTCATCAGCTATAGCAAGTAATTCTGCTTTAGTTGATCTGAAAGGTCTTAAAGCATTATATATCTCTAATATTCTGTCATCACTTATTCTTGTTAATTCAGCAGCTCTTCTCAAATTCATAGCAAATATTTTTCTGCCAACAGATTCTGCAATTTTAGCTTGATATTCTAAAGTTTCTGCTGTAATACGAACATCATTAGGGCCAACTCTGTCATTCATTACTGCCTCTAATGTAATATCATCTAAACTTTTTCCTGTAGAAGTTTTTATCAAATCTTTTCTATTATAACCTAAAGGATAATCTTTAGCACTAATCTCAACACTGCTATTAGAAATGCTTCTTGAATTGCTTGTATTATTAATATTACTAACTATTTCTTTTATCATTTTCTCTAAAAGTTGTTCATCCATATTTTATCTCCTTACAAATTATTATAATGAAATTGATAGTTCTATAGGATCTGCATTATCTATAACATGCTCTGTTTCTTTTATATGAAGTAAAGCAGCTATAGCCTGATATTTAGGACGAGCCATCTGATCATTACGAACAGGAACAGGAGTTGGAGATTCACCTTTAGCATATTTAGCAGCATTCTTACCTATAGCTCTGAAAGTAGGCAAATCCAAAAGAGGAGCTTGAGGGAATAATTCAACATTACTCAAAGGAAGCAAATCTTTTTGGTGTATAACTGTAGTACCTTTTGACTGTATTCCTATACCTATTCCTGAACCGCTGTATTTTGCAGCAGCATTAGCTATGAAAGAAACATCTGATGTATGCAAGAAACGCAATATACGAGCTTTCAATCCTTCCTCTTCTATACCAGCTATTAATTCTCTTAATACTTGAGAATGTGGTATATGAACTATAGTTTCAGTTTGATGAAGTCCGAAAGAAGGAGCTATACCTATTACAACTTCAGATTTATTTTTACCAACTTCAGCTTTACCTAACTCTTTGAAATTAAGAGGAGGAGGAGCTTGATGATCAGTACTTACATTTGGATTAGGATTAGAACTTACAGAAGTACTGTTATTTGTATTATTATTATTTTGACTATTAATATTTTTTATAACTTCACTAACTATCAATTTTAGAGTTTTTTCATCTATATTCATTACTTACTCCTTAAATAGAATCTGGGCTAATAGCATTAGGAATATTTTTAATTTCTTCCCAACGTTCTTTGCTTATTTGATAACCAGTACTAGGACCATGATAATCATTAACAT
Organism: uncultured Brachyspira sp.; assembly: GCA_949287565.1. GTDB lineage: Bacteria > Spirochaetota > Brachyspiria > Brachyspirales > Brachyspiraceae > Brachyspira. Next base: position 4,504 of record CASEHG010000105.1, on the reverse strand, counting down.
CATTAACAGCACTAATAACATAACCGTTTCTATCAATGATAGCAGAAGTATGCAAATAGTCTCCAGCAACACGTTGTTTCAACATATTCAAAACGCTTTGAGCAACATCTTCAAAGCCTTTTCTATATAAAGCTTTAACTACATCTAAACCTGTTATTCCATTAGTTAATATACTTTGTGCTGCTTTTAAATCTTCTACAACATTTCTGTCAGGCATATCTTTACTGCCATGAGCATAAGTGGCAGCTTCTACTTCTTCATCTGTGATTTCAGGGAATCCTAAATCAGCAAATATAGCCTGCATAGCTCTTGCAGCTTTATTTCTAACAGCTATTATTTCTTCTTCTTTTACAGGTCTTAATCCTCCGTCAACTTTTAAATCTCTTTGTAATACATTGATATCATCAAAGTCTTCAGCATCGAAGTTAGAACCTGCAAACATGTTATCATAGTTAGGAGTAGAACTATAACCAGAGAATATAAAGTCAGTACCAGGTAGGAACTGCATTAACATTCTTGCTGTTCTTCTTATATCTGAGTGAGAGAAAGTTTGGTCATTACCAGAAGCAACCTCTAAGTCCAAACATTCTGTAATTAAGTTTTCAGCTAAAACTGCTCTAATACCGCTAGGAACTCCGCCAGGAACACCTATACAGCTTATAGAACCATTCTGTAAACCTTGTACTCCAGCACCTTTTGTTATGAATACACATCTAGCTTCCAAGTACAACATAGATTTACCTTCAGCATATCCCATTTGTACTTCACTTCCTGTACCAGAAGTAAAACGCATTTTCAAACCGCGTGAAGCATAAGATGATGCTAAGAAAGCTTTAGAATATGGAGTATCATCTCCGTCTGTGAATACTCTTTCAGTACCATATACTGATATTGTTTCAGCATAACAAGTTAAGCCTCTCATACCTAATAATAATTCAGTAGCTTCTTCTAATGAACATTGAGTAAGTATACCAGGTCTTCCAACTTGAGCACCTACTAATAAGCCTAAAGCATTGAAAGGAGCATAACGTACAATACCTACTGTAGTTTCTTCTTCATCGAAACCTCTAACAGCTGCTTCTGCCGCATCTGCTGCTATTTGTATAGGATTGTCTTTAACATTAGTAACGTGACATTGATTTGAAGGAGTTTTTCTAGCTCTCATTTTTTGTAAAGCCATCATCATTTCAACAACATTCATACAGCTCATAACTTCTGATATTTTAGCAGGAGTTATAGAAGTTGTTATAGGAATGATTTCGCTTCTTGTTACATTAGGATCACATAACATAAGAGCTATTTTTTTAGAATCAATAGCCATAGCTTTTTCAGCATTTTCTATATTAATAGAGTAATTAGCAATAAATGTATCTATAAAGTCAAAATCTTCAGCTTTTTTGCCATCAAGCTCAACTATTTTGCCATTTACTATTTTTATACTAGGCTTAGGATCATTAGGTCCATCCATAGCTACAAGACCAACTTCAGGCCATTCGCCTACAAATCCGTCCTGATTTACAGGTCTGTTTCTTAATATTTCAAATCTTTTAGATTTCATGAACTTCTCCTAATAGTTAAATTAAATTATATATGAAGGTCTGTCATTTTTAGGTGTAGAACCTAAAGTGCCCAATAATTCACAGCCTATTTCTCTAGCAGCTATTATAGCCTGTCTAACAGCACCTGAATCACCGCATATTTGTAATATAACCTCATTTGAAAAACTAGTACCATTTGCTGGTGAAGCATATCCAACAACTTCAACATTAGCAGCTTTAACTGCAGTATCTGCCATAACTACTCCTATAGCTGCAGGAGCACCTACACAAATACCGAAAGCCTTTCCTATAGGAGCACCGAAAGCTTTATTACAAGCATAACTAGCTCTAGCTGTATATTGAAGTTCTATATGTCCAGCCTCATTTCCATAAACATCCCCGAAAGTTCTGTCCAAATCTTTCAAAGCAACTTCAACTGCACGTCTTGAATCTGATACATCATCTGAACCGAAAATAATTAAGTTACCATGGCCTGCTCCGCCTTTAGTATCACGAGCTAATTGTATAGAAACAATTTCAGTATTAGTAGCTTTTACAGCTTCATCAGCAGCCATGATATGAGGACCTGCTCCTGTTCTTCCGCCTATAATACCTATAGAACGGTATTTTGTCTCAAAATTCATTTTCTCCAATACACTTTTATCTACATTAGCAATAACAAGACCTATAGTATCTCCTATAGCAGTTCCTACAAACTCTATTGCTCTACTCATAAAAATTCCTCCTTAAAAATTAATAAAATATAATTAATAGTTTTATTTTTATTTAATATAAGGCAATGAATTATATATATTAGGGTAAATTGTGAAAAAAATAGAAAATTATCAAAAAATATACAATAAGCCATTGCTATACATATAGTATAAAACAATGAAATACCGTTGTCAACAAAAATGCATCATTTTTTTAAAAAATGAAAAAATTTCAATAATTTGAAACAATATGAAAATTGATTTATTTAATTAAACAAAAATCAGAATAATATTTGAATTAATTAAGATATAAAAAACGCTATAATAAGAATTCCATTCCATGCTCCTCGACAGAAAATAAACTATATATTGAAATATTCCGACTTACAGCTTTCTACATCCTACCTTCTCATCACCTCTATAGGCAACAATGGTTAACTAGGGTTCGCTACTGAATACGGCTACGGGCTAGTATAGGATTCTGACCTATTTCCTTCAATATACATCTATATTATAATAAAAAAATCATGATAAATCAAGCTTTTTACTAACACAAATCATACTTAATTTGAAACATTAATAAAAAAATGAAACAAAATCACCATCTTTTCAAAGATTTTTTCATATATTCAATTACATTTATATCATAAATATCATTTAATAATCTCATATCAAAATCATCGATGCTACCGAAATACTTAGAACTTCCATTTTTCAAAACTAATAATTTATTGGCAAAATTCAAAGCTGCATTTATATCATGAAGTACAGCTATAATACATCTTAAACCATTTCCAACCCACTCTTTTAAATTATAAATTAATTCTATCTGACTATTCAAATCCAAATGATTAGTAGGCTCGTCCATAAGTATTATACTAGGATCTTGCACTAAAGTTCTAGCTAAAAATATTCTCTGCAATTCACCGCCTGAAAGTTCTGTTATTAATTTATCCTTCAAATGAACTATCTTCAATTTTTCCATATAATAAATTACAAATTCTTTATCTTCTTTGCTTGGTATTGATAATAATTTGTCTTTGTAATTTGAATATCTTCCCATCATTATAGTATCATAAGCAGTATATCCGAAATATATAGCAGACATTTGACTCATCATCGCTATAGTTTTATAAGTATCAACTTTTTTTATATTTTCATTGTTAATAAGTATTTCGCCTTCATCAAAATTTATTATCTTACATAAAGATTTAAGCAAAGTACTTTTTCCGCAGCCATTAGTACCTATAATACATAAACTTTCATTTGAATTTACATCAAAAGAAATATTTTTTAAAACTTCTTTTTTATTCGTATAGCTTAAAGATATATTTTTAACTTCAATCATTTTATTTGTATTGTTTACTTTATTTATATCATTCATAATTAATCACATTCCTTTCATGTTATTGCTTGATATAAATACATACAAAAAGAAAGGAGCACCTATTACTGCAGTAACAATACCTATTGGAATATTAGCTCCTTGAACTATGATTCTTGAAAATATATCAGAAACATTTAATATTAATGCCCCCATCAAAGCAGACATAGGAAGTACAACTATATGTTTTGCTCCAAATATTTTTCTTGTTACATGAGGAGATACTAAATCTATAAAACCTATTATGCCTGTAAATGCCACTAAAACAGCTGTTATAAAAGATGAAATCAATATAAAAAATATTCTCATATTCTTAACATTTATACCAAGAGATAAGCTAGTTTCATCTCCGAATGTCATTATATCTAATACACTTGAATATTTCATTAGCAATAACAATGATATTAAAGTCATCAATATAATTATAAAAATATCCAATTTATTTCTCACAAATAAACTTCCAAGCTGCCAAAGTATTATTTGATTTGAATATTTAGGAAACATATACGACAAAAAACTCATTACAGAACTTAGAAATAATGATATAACTATACCTGCAAGTATTATAGAATTATTGCTCATATACTTATCTATCCTATTTGATATGAATAATATAAACAGTATGGTAATAAAAGCAAACAGCATTGATATACCTATAAAAAAATACTGATTAAAAGATATATGCATAATTATAAGCAAAGCAGCTCCAAGTCCTGCCCCAGATGATATACCTAAATTATATGCTGAAGCTAATGGATTTCTTAATATTGATTGTATAACGACACCTGTTATAGATAATGAAGCACCTACAAATAATGATAATATAGAATGCTGAAGTCTAATTCCTATAATATCAGCATTTATTTTAT
>CASEHG010000104.1 GCA_949287565.1 uncultured Brachyspira sp. | reverse complement strand
TTTAATCAGCCTTTAAATGATTGGAATGTATCTAAAGTAAAAGATATGAGAGGTATGTTTAAGCTAGCAGAAAGTTTTAATCAGCCTTTGGATAAATGGGATACTTCTAATGTTGAAGATATGTCATTTATGTTTAATCTGGCAAAAAACTTTAATCAGACTTTAAATAATTGGGATATTAGTAAAGTTGAAGATTTATCAAATATGTTTAGTTATTGTAAATTTTTTAATTATCCTCTTAATGACTGGGACGTATCCAATGTAAGAAATATGGAAGATTTGTTTAATGGTTGTGAGAATTTTAATCAGCCTTTAGATAAATGGGATACTTCTAATGTTGAAAATATGTGTAGAATGTTTGATGATTGTAAAAAATTTGATCAGCCTTTAAATAGCTGGAATGTATCTAATGTAAACTATATGAGCTGTATGTTTCTTTCAGCAGAAAGTTTTAATCAGCCCCTTGATAAATGGAATACAAAGAAAGTAACTAATATAGAGTTTATGTTTAAATATGCAGAAAAGTTTGATCATTATGAATCTTTAGAACATTGGAATTTAGATAAATTAAAAGATATAACTTTAATTTGCGATGATGAAAATAAATTGCATACAAGACTTAAAGTATATATGCAGGCATTTTATCCTAAAGAAGATTATATAACTATAACAAAAGACAATGTCAAAGAAATATATGATCTTATTGCAAAAGATAAAAATAGAAGAATTGTAAGATTAAGAAAAAAACTTGAAGAAGATTTTTCATCAGAGATTTAATTCATTATATTTCAAAAGATTCGTTTATAATTTTTATTTAAGATTAAATGATTTATTTTCTTAATTTTTTAATAAACTAATTTTTTATATTGATTGTAAATATATTAAAAGGATATATAATTAATGAACTAAAATATATTAAAATATACAGAGGTTTTGTATGGAACTAAATTATAAAAAAATAGCAGAAGATATATTATCAAAAGTAGGAAAAGATAATATAGAATCTCTTAGTTTTTGTGCTACAAGATTAAGATTCATTGTAAAAAATAGAGAACAAATTAAAGATGCCGAAGTTGAAAAAATAGAAGGTGTAACAGGTGTTTTCTATAATTCAGGACAATACCAAGTAGTTTTAGGTAAAAATGTTAAAAATGTTTATGATGAAATGGCAAAATTAGGAGTAACAACTCTATAATAATTATCATTTATAAAGTTTAACGAATATATTATTTTATATTATTTCTATTCGTTAAACTTTTTTAATTATTAAATTCCAATTCTTCAAATGAATCTTTATCTAATAATTCGTAATGATATCCTTGTTCTGTTAAAAATAATTGTCTTTTATGAGCAAAATCTTCTTCTTTAGTATCTGTAGTTATGATTGAAAAGAAGTAGCTTTTATTTTCACCTTTTTTAGGACGAAGAACCCTTCCTAATCTCTGTGCTTCTTCTTGTCTTGAACCGAAAGTTCCAGAAATCTGTATTAAAACATTAGCATCAGGCAAGTCAACAGCTAAGTTGGCAACTTTACTTACTATAAGTATTTTTATTTCACCAGTTTTGAATTTTTTGTATATGATATCTCTTTCGCTTTGAGGAGTTTTTCCTGTGATTATTGTATATCCTGTTCTTTTTTTCATCTCATTTAATTGATCTAGATACTGACCTATTATAAGGATATTTTTACCTTCAAGCTTTTCTATGATTTTTTTCACTATTGTATATTTAAATACATTTTCACTTGCTATTCTAAATTTCACTTTGTCGCTGGATACAACATAATCAGATCTATGAGAATCATCTAATGGTATTCTTATATCATAACAGTACGCTTCAGCTATAAATTTCTTTTCTTCCAATTCACGCCAAGGTATATCGAATTTTTTAGGCCCTATAAGACAGAATACATCTTTTTCAAGTCCGTCTTCTCTTACCAAAGTAGCAGTAAGCCCCAATCTTCTCATACTTTGAATTTCGCTAGTAAGTTTTATTATAGGGGCGGGAAGCAAATGCACTTCATCGTATATTATTAATCCCCAATTATGTTGAAAGAATAATTCAAAATGCACGAATGGAGATTCTTTATTTTTTCTATATGTAAGTATTTTGTATGTGGCTATTGTTATAGGCTTTATTTCTTTATTGAGTCCATTGTATTCGCCTATATCTTCAGGAGGAATATCTGTTTTATCCAATATTTCATCTCTCCATTGACGGCATGCTGTAACACCTGTAACTATTATAAGAGTTTTTGTTTGAGTTTTATGCATTGCTGCAATTCCTACAACAGTTTTACCAGTACCGCATGGAAGAGCTATAACTCCTGCACCTCCTTCAGGTTTTCCATCAGCATAGAAAGCATCTACAGAATTTCTTTGATAATCTCTTAAAGCAAAATCATCTCCGCTTGATGCTAATTTATCTCTCATATGAAAATGATATTCTTCGCCTGTTTTATATCCGGCTAAATCCTGAACAGGGTATCCTATATTTATAAGTGCAAGTTTTATATGTCCTCTGTATGTAGCATCTATTTCCAATTTGTTTGGATTAATTTGTGATTTTATATATTTAATCATCAATTTATAATGCAGAATTTCATCTATAATATTTTTGTCTTCGCTTATAAGATAGTATTTATCATCTTCTTTTATTATTTTTATTCTTCCGTATTTTTCTATACTAGTTTCAATCTGCTTTACTATATTTTTAGGAATTTCATAAGATGTATACTTTTTCAAAAAACTAAGTATCTGCTCTGATGTATAATTTAAACTAGCAGCATTCCACAAAGACACTAATGTTATTCTATATGTATGTATATATTCTGGGCTTTTTACTAATTCAGCAAATACCAACATGAAATTTCTAATTTCTTCGAAATGTTTAGTACTTACATCTAATAGAATAGTACCATCGCCCTGAACTATGAGAGGAGCATTCTTATTCAATTTTTTTTCCTTACTTACAATATTTAATAATGAATAATTTTATTAGTAAACATTATTTTCTATTAATGAGATAGTTTCTCTAAACAAAGAAAGATATTCAACATTATTTGTGTTTTTAGTTGTCCAAGATTTTAATGTATTTAATGCTTTTGTTCTGTCATTTTGTGCTAGATAAACATCAGATAATGTTAAAGTTGCCTGAGGAAGCAAATAGCTTTTAGGGTATGCTTTTATAAAGTTTTCCAAAGTAGATGCAGCCTGAGTATAATTACTTAAACCTATTTGTGTATTAGCTAAATTATACATTGCTGTTTCCTGTAAATAAAATCCTCTAGAATTTGCCACTTCCTGATAGTATTTTTCAGCTTCTTTATAATTATTTATATCATAATAAACACATCCTAATGCATAAGCACTTCTCAATTTAAGATTATTGCCTTTAGCAGCACCGTATACTTTTTGAAATCTTGAAGTAATATCTATTATTAATGCTGGATTATTTAATTGTTCCGGAGGTAATTGTGCATTTTGATATACATTATATAAAGCTAATGCGGATTCAAATTCTACATTACTAGCAGCATCTTGGCTTTCTATATTTGCTCTATAAAGCAGAATTCCAGCTATTATTACTACTATTAAAACAAATCCTGATATGAATATTATTCTATTGTTATATATGTATGTGAATATTAATTCAGCATTTTTTTGCAATTTATTTGTATTTTCAGACATAAAAATCCTCTTAAAATCTATTGATAAAATTTGTTAATTTAGAATAAGCAATTATAATAATTAAACATAAAAAAATCAAGTATTTATTTTAATAATTATTTTTTGATATGATGATGTTTTGGTATTGTTTATTATATTACTTATGATATAATAACGGCTAGAATTTTTGATGATAGGTATAAATTTATGTCACAGCAAAAAATAAGTCCAAATGATGAAGTATTAGCTATTAAAATATTAGCCGAATATACTGATTTAAACAAATATATATATCTTCTTTTCTTTATAGATAAATATAATAGCAGTTTGATAGATATTGCATTTGTTATATCAGATGATAAAAAACTTTTAACTTTTTTAAATGCTTACACTGATTTATTGGAATTATACAAACATATAAAAATTTACAATAAATTAAACAATGAAAAAAATCAATATTTTGATAAATTTAACGAACTTATTTCAAATATATTTAATGAAGATAGAAATATAAATAATATTATAATATATCAAAGCAATAATAATAGTATTTCCATTATTGATATATTTGCAAGTACTATGAATAGATTTATGGATTTTCATATAGGTACATTTGATATAAACAGCAGTATTATAGATATTAATGCTGTACGTACGACTATAGAAAATGTTAATAAAGAAATGGAAGCTACAGATTC
>CASEHG010000103.1 GCA_949287565.1 uncultured Brachyspira sp. | reverse complement strand
TATAAAATATATAAAAAAATTAATACCAATAATTAAATTTTATGAATATTTGCCAATATTTTCAAATTGCCCAAAATAATAAAGCGTAAAAGATATATTAGCAAATACGGAAGGAATCAAACTTCCGCTATACTCAAATGTTAGAGCATTAATAGTTATAACAACAAAACAAGCTATAGTAAATATTAATGCCTGCTTTATGCTGTTTACTCTCAAAATTTCCTCTAATGAAAATAACATACTTACTATGAAAATAGTAAAAAATACACCGTAATCGCTAAACTGCATTTTTACAGCTGAATATATTACTCCATTAAAAAATAAGCATTTTATTATACTTGCAAACATTATTAAAGTCCATTTAGGATTGCTTCTTGAAGAATAAAGCATATCCACAGAAGGAACTAATAATATATTATTAAATATAGTATTTACTCTTATATCTTTATTTATTAAACTTATTACACTCATAATAAGTTCAAAGACAGATATAATGGCAAAAATATTTATAAAAATATAAATTATATATTTTCTTTCTATATACAAATATAATAAAATATTTTGTTTTTGTATAACGCTTATTATAACAGCAAAAATAATCATTAAAAGCCAATATATATAAGTGCTTACATAAACATACATCTCATTATATTCAAGCCTGCTATGATTCATTAATTTAAAACAAATATTATTAATGATATTAGTACGTTCTGAAAACTTGATTATAATACCCAATATAAAAGATACGGCTATATATGGTAAAAGATTTAAAAATATCAATTTAATGCCTCTCTTTTATTTCTTCTAAACGATAATATATATAAAATAAAATTCTGTAAAAAATGAGTAATTACAGGTGCTATTATACTAAAAGATGAATATACAAATAATAAAGAATATATAATTCCTACAATAAATTTCTGAAATACAGCATTAGCTCCGAAATATATATGATTAATAGAGTATATAAATGCCGAAAGTATAATCACAATATAAATATTAATGCCAAATACATTATAGGTAATATTAAAAAATACCTGTCTGAAAATAATCTCCTCGCATAAAGCACCTATAAATATAATGATAATATCAAATAATATATTCTTTTTTTCTATTATTTCATGAACTTCTATATTTTTTATCCAAAATCTATATTTAAAAAAATGAATGAGCATTGCCTCAAATATTTCTATGCCTATACATACAAAAGACATAATAAAAGATAAAATTACAAAATAAATACTAATATTATAATTAATATTTCCAATATACCCTGTAAAAAACACTATTATCACAAATAAAAGATAACTTAAACTATTTGGAAGTATAGTGTTAATTCTTCCAAAATTTAATTTATAAAATATTCCAATCAAAGAAGTAGGAAAAGAAATAGCCAAGAGTACAAGAAAAGCACTAAGGTAAAGGGTGTGGAAATTCATTATTTGAAATTCCTCCATTATCAATGATTCTAGGATGCTTACTATAAGGGAAAGCAGGCATTGACATTTGAACAAGCTCCGGAACATATACACGCATCACATGCAAATCTTTATCAGCTATTTCTGAAGGTGTAATATCCAAATAAACTGCATATTTTGACACATTATAAAGCCCTTTAAGTAAATATTCCAAATCTGATTCAGTATTTACTTCAAGATTTTTATATTTCTTTAATTCTATTTTCTCCTGAACTTTGCTGTTAATGAATTTTAAATTTTTATCTTTATTTTCAGCATCAGCCCAATAATTAACATTGCTGTCAAGATTAAGATAATTTTTTGGAGATACAGTTTCCAAATAATCGGCAGGCATTGATAAAGGTCCGTTAATATTTAATGTAAGTATAGACAAAGCTTCCATAAAAGCTCTGTATATAACTTTTCTAGGATTAAGCCCTGAAGAAGCACCTACAACAATATAAGGAGATTTTTCATTTTTATTTTCAAGCATAACAGTAAATACATAGCCTAATTTCTTGTCTACTGTATAATCAAAAACTCTCACATTATAATCAATATCTTTTAAAATACTATTTATAACTTCATTAAGAATATCATCGTCAATAATAATTTCTTTAACTTTACTGCCCGTATACCATTTTATCATGCAGCTGTCGCATTCTATTATTTCAGTGATAGCAGATTTCAAAGCAAGAGGAATACTTTTATGACTTGCACTTCCCTTTGAAAATCCGCCTATAAATATTTTTTCTTTTTTATCTCTTCTAATAATATGCGATAAAAAGAAATTCTGTGCCGGTACATAATATTCTTTTTCTTTATTAAACAAAGAAGGAAGAAGTACCCAAGATAATATATCATCTTCTGTGATATTTTCTAAAATTCCTATGCTGTTTAATTTATTACAATCTTCATCACTGTATATTTTTACATATTCAAATTGTATTATATTATCAGGATACTTTTCTTTTAATTGATTATAAGAAGCGTATTTTAATTTTTCTTCAAAGTATAAATTTGCTGTAAATAATGCATATCTCTCAATACCTTCACCCAATAATCTAATAATAGCCTCATCTCTATAAATACCATAGCCTGAAAGATGATAATTCACTTCAGCATTATCGCCTAATAATATTTTATGATAATCAGGAAGCATTGCCGTACATGTATTAATATTTTCAGCAATAACAGAATTAGCCTGCATTATGATAAGAGAATCCATAATCCCTGTTTGGTGTCCGCAAATAGAATTATATTTATTTAATATATTTTTATGGCTTGGATAATATTTAATCATATATTTTCATCTCTTTACTTAATTATTTCATAAATACCTACATAACTATAATTCATAAAAAATAAAATTATATTTTGTTTTTAATATATGGGGCTTTGCCCCATACCCCACTTCTTTTGTTGCCACAAAGAAGCAGGCACAGCCCGCCTACAGCGAAAGGCTATATTTAACTTAAATTTGATATTTATATTGCTAAACACAAATTAATATTATTTAGTTATAATTTTTTACTATAACTTTAATATAACTTTGCTTGAAAAATTTTCTATTATCTCCTTTGAAGAAGTGTACATTTCATTATATTTAGCCTTGCTTACATTACCGCATGCTGGACAGAAAGGTACTCTGAGTAAATCCTGAATTTGAATCTCTAATAAAGGTATATAAACATTAATAACACGTCCTGCAAGTTTGCATTTACCTATAGTAGCAAATAAAAATGCCTCATACAATGCAAGAGAAGTAAATGTCTGCAAAATAGGCGTTATATATGTTCTTTTACCGTTTGATTTGAAATTCATAGTCTGCTTCACAAATTTATTATAAACTGATAAACTTTCATTTCTAGCTACTACCCTATTTTCAAAGCATTCATAACATCCGGTTTCTTTGCCTTTTATTGTGGTAATATTCAAAAAAGGTCCGTCTAATATTGATATAACTATTGGTATAGATTTTTCAAGTAAAAGCCTGTTTATATTTCTAAGTAAATTTAATCTCGGCTTCTCGGCACTTACAACAACACATGATATATCATCAAATAATTTTATTAATTCTTTATGCTTTTCCATATTTTCAATGGCATCTGTTGTATCTGTGAGATTTGCTCTTTCTAATTTTTTTATATCATCAGCATTCATCATAATAACATTCATATACAAATCTTCAGAAGTCAATTTAGCATACTCTTTTAATCTGTCATTATCAGTAATGAACATTATTTTATTTTTCTGAACCTTGCTTTCATCTGGTATATCATAAAAATATTCTCCTATAAACTCATAAACTGTATTAAGCATATTATTTTTTTTGTCATCATACTCTAAAAATCTATTGCCTATAAGAGAAGATATAAGCTCATTTAAAAAATTACTGTCTTTATCATTAAGAGAAAATTTCTTTACTATATCATCAAAAGAAATCAATTTATCATCAAAAAATTCTTTAGCTATGAATATTAAAGCTTCTTTTATGCTGTCATTCAAATCACTAAGCTCTAAAGAAGCCTCTTCAAAATTCCATATTCCCTTTCTAAATCTAATTTCATCATCAGAATTAAAGAAAATGCTTACATTATCATAAAGTTTAATATTTTTTTTAGCCATTTTATTAACCTATTATTTTTATATATGTTTCTCATACCATAAATTTAATTATTTTATTTTGAAAGTAAAGTCAAATGCACAACATGATTGCTATTACCATCAATATTGAGTAAATCCTCGGATAAAGTTTTATTAAATCCTCCAATATCGCATGCCAAAATACCGCTTGCCGCTGCAGTAAGCTGTATATTTTGAGCAATCTCACCAGTTTCTATTAAAGCAAATTGAAGTCCCATATCTCCGTACTTCCTTGAGTTTTCATATATACTATACACATAATAAATGGATAATGCTGTTTTTCTTAAATCTATACCGCCGCCGAAAACATTATTATTATAATAATTTTCTAAATCCTCATCATTGAATAGTTTTATTCTTTCAAGAGAATGAGTAAAAGGCATGTATTTATATATACCTTTATCAAGATTATTTATATTTAGTGCCACTATATAAAGATATATAGGATAAAGTCCTCCGCCTGAAGGAGCTGTTCTTAACTTTGATATATATTTATCTCCAAAAGTTATTGTTCCGTATTCATTTTTATTTAAATTAAAATCGAAATCTCCTGAAATTCCATCTCCATAATAAAGCAAATTTGATAAATCAACCATTGTTAATGGCTTGCCTTTGAAATCTCTTCTGCTTCTTCTTGATCTTATTACAGAACCTATAGGAGCATTAATATTTTTATAAGGCGGAAGTTTAACGGCATTTCCTTTTTTATGTACTTCTTCTTCTAATAATATTCTATTACTCAAAGATGCATCTATTGGAAATGATGAATAGCCTACAACATCAAGCATTGTAGATAAATCTATCGATGATTTTTTAGAGTTTAAGAGATATTCTTCACTAATATTTCTGTTTACTTCCGAATGCATTGAAGCTCTGTATGAGGATTCAGAAGTTTTTATTCCTATAGTATCAGCATACATAGAAACTGGTATATTTGAAGAAAAATTTACTACACTAAAAAGCAATGGAATCTCTTTAGCTTCCAATTCTTCTTTTGATACCTCTATTTTTTTTAATTTATTTTTTAAATTTTTATCTTTCGCTTTCATATAAACAACTATCTAAATATATTTTTATAAACAGTAAATAATTAATTTAGTCAAAAATATAAAATTATCATTATTTAAAAATAAATAAGTAATAAAAAAATATAACATTATGTATTTTATA
>CASEHG010000102.1 GCA_949287565.1 uncultured Brachyspira sp. | reverse complement strand
ATAATGAAAATTTTCCTGAGATGAAAGAATATTCTGATGAGGAACTTTTGGATTCTGACAATATATTAGATGATGAAGAAGATAACAATATAGATGATACTGTTGGTGATTTAGACGACATACCTAATTTAGATGATGAAATTAAAGAAACTGAAGAAACTAATAATAACGAAGAACAAAACAATGAAGAAGATAATAATGAAAATGTTCCTGAGATGAAAGAATATTCTGATGAGGAACTTTTGGATTCTGACAATATATTAGATGATGAAGAAGATAACAATATAGATGATACTGTTGGTGATTTAGATGATATACCTAATTTAGATGATGAAATTAAAGAATCTGAAGAAACTGATAATAACGAAGAACAAAACAATGAAGAAGATAATAATGAAAATATTCCTGAGATGAAAGAATATTCTGATGAGGAACTTTTGGATTCTGACAATATATTAGATGATGATAATGAAGAAGATTTAAATGATATACCAGACTCAAATGATGAAATTAAAGAGTCTGAAGAAGATGATAATGAAGAACTAGAAGAAACCGTTGATGATAATAACAATAATTCATCTGACAATGATATTATAAAAGGAATTGATGATATTATAGATGATGATGATAACAAAGAGGGGGACATTTTGATAAGTCATGGTTCTATTTTAGAAGATGAAATAGTAAAAAAAGAAGAAGAATATTTTTCTTCAAGCGATGCTTTCAATTTTTCGCTTAACAGAGATTTTTTACTAGGCAATTATGATGATGAAGAAAATGACAGCAATAATAAAAGTTCTAATATATCACCTAATTTCAATGAAGAATATGATGATGGAGAAGTGATTAAACCTGCAAGTGAAAAAGATACTTTCGATACAGAAGATTTAATAGATAAAGATTTATATGATCCTGAAGAAGTGCCTAAAGTTCCTGATGATTTTTACAGAGAAGCAGAAGAAAAAGTTAAAGAAAACATGACTTCTAATTGGAAAAAAGTTTTAAAAGCTCTTAGAGGTAAAAAATTTGTTAATAAAAATATGGCTGATATGTTGGAATGGGTAAAAGAGCAGTCAGGATTAGATATTATACATGCCGCTATGCTTAGCAGACAAGATAATGGCAGTTATGATATAGTAGAATCTCAAAATATATCTGACAGCACAAAAGATAAATTGAATATCAGTGAAAATGAAGCTTTATTCAAAAAGATTCTATCTCATAAAAAAACATTATATGTATCTGACCCATTTGCTTCAGACTCTATAAAAAGTAAATTTGATCCTGAAGATAGAAAAGATATTTCACATATGATATTTGTACCAATAGAAAATGATGAAGGAGGATTAAAATCATTTTTTATAGGGCTATCATCTAACTAGTAAAATAAAAGAGGTTATAAAAACAAATGGAATATATTATAGTAGTATCGGCGTTTATAGTTATAGGAATCATTGTCAGTTTGATATTCGGTAAAATACTTAAAATAAAAGTATTCGGCGGATGGGTTATGATGTTTCTTATAGCAACTGTCGGAGCACTTCTTGGCTCATACTATTTACCTAGAATAAGCAATATACAATATATAAAAATAAATTTATCGTCTGCAATATTAGGATCTTTTATATTGGTGATTCTTTTATATATATTTACTCCTAAATCTTTAAAATAAAGGATATAAATACATGTTTATAAAAGAAGTAAAAGAAATAGTAAAACCTACTATAAAAGATGAAGAAGCAATAGAAAATATAAGAAAGGCTGCTGAAATAGCACAGAACTCTATTGACTTAGCATTTAAACTTTGTATGTCAGGTGTGAGAGCTTCTAAAGTAGATAAAGAAGTAGAGAGATATATAAAATCACAAAATGCCTACCCTGCTAATTTTGAAGTTCCAGATTATGGATTTGCTACAAGCATATCAAGCGGAAATGAAATAGCACATGGAAGACCTACAAACAATAAGATACTTGTTCATGGGGAACCTGTATGCGTTGATGTAGGAGTAAAATATAACGGCTATTATGCTGACTGTGCTAGAACTATAGTTATAGAAGGCGGTATGGGCTCTGTTAATCATAGAGCTTATAAACTTATAGATGCTTGCAAAAAAGCTTTGGAATATGGTATTTATAAATTAAGACCTAATGTACTTTTAAGCGAATATGGAAGAACAGTTGAAAATAAAGTTCATGAATATGGATTCAGTGTAATAAAGTCGCTTACAGGACATGGCGTAGGGTACGAATATCATGAAGCGCCTTATATATTCAACTTCTATCACCCTAATAATGATGTTATATTAGAGCCTAATATGGTATTGGCATTAGAGCTTATGATAACAAATGGAACAGATAAATACGAAAAAGAAAAAGATGGATGGACTTTATCTACTCCGGATTATTCTTTAGCTGTTCATTTTGAGCATACTGTTTTAATCACTCAAACAGGCGTTGAAATTCTCGGTATTAAAAAATAATTATATTCTTTTCATAAAATTTTAATTTATCAATTAATAATTCAAATATAGAAAGTTTATCAAAAATAATATATACTAGTACAAATTAAATTTTAGGAATATATATAATGGGAAGCGTATTTGGAAATAATATTAAATTAAGTTTATTCGGAGAATCACATGGAGAAGCTATAGGCTGTGTTATAGATGGTTTTCCTTATGGTATAAATATAGATAATCAATTTATAGATAATGAAATGGATAGAAGAAGAGCTAAAAATGCAAAGCTCGCAACTGCAAGAAATGAATCTGATAAAGTAGAAATATTATCAGGAATACTTGATGATAAAAGTACTGGTATGCCTATAGCAGCAATCATAAAAAATGAAAATAAAAGAAGCGGTGATTATTCTAATTTAAAAACTCTTCCTAGACCTTCTCATAGTGATTATACTGCAATGCTAAGATATGACGGATTTAATGATATAAGAGGAGGCGGACATTTCTCTGGAAGACTTACAGCTCCTTTAGTGTTTGCAGGTGCTTTGGCAAAATTAGCATTGAAAGAAAAATTTGATATTAATATAGCAGCTCATATTAAGCAAATATACAATATAAAAGATAAATATCCAAATAATGTTTTTCCAACTTATGAAGAGTTTACTGATAATTATAATAAAGAATTTAGTGTATTTGATAATGAAGCTATGGATAAAATGATAAAGACTATAGAAGAAGCAAAAATGAACATGGATTCTGTAGGAGGTATTATAACTGCTGCCGTATTTAATATGCCTGCAGGATTCGGAGATCCTTTTTACTCATCTATAGAAAGCAGAATAGCTCAGTCTGTATTTGCTGTGCCTGCTGTAAAAGGAATAGATTTCGGACTTGGTTTTGAATTCATCAATTATAAAGCAAGCGAATGTAATGATGCTTACACTATAAAAGATGATAATAATATAAAAAGAGTCGAAACAAAAACTAATAATAATGGCGGAATACTTGGGGGTATATCAAATGGAATGCCTATAGTAGTTAATGTAGTTATAAAGCCTACCCCATCAATATCAAAAGAACAATTAACTTTAAATATAGAAACTAAAGAAGAGGAAACTCTTGTGATTAAAGGGCGTCATGATCCATGTATAGCCGTGAGAGCTGTACCAGTTATAGAAGCGGCTATTGCTGTTTCAATACTTGATTTATGCTTAGATATGAAAGGAAAATTGATTTAATACTATAATATTAAGATATTTGTACAGTATTAAAAATTTGTAATTAATCAAAAATTGTATATACTATATAAAATAAAAACATTATAGGATATTAAGTGAAGAAAATATTTACAGATATACCTCATCCGATAAAAGAAATAGCAAGAATATTATATGTTGAAGGCTTTCAGTGTTTTTTAGTAGGCGGTGCAGTTAGAGATTCTATAATGGGCATCACTCCGCATGAATATGATATTACTACAGATGCCAGACCAGAAGATGTACAAAGAATATTTAAATATACTATTCCAACAGGCATCAAGCATGGAACTATACTTGTAATTATAGAAGATATGCATGTGGAAATAACAACTTTTAGAAGCGATGGAAATTACAGTGACGGAAGACATCCTGATCATGTAGAATATGCTACTAACATAGAAGAAGATTTACCTAGAAGAGATTTAACAATAAATGCTATGGCATATAACATTTTAGATGGAAGTCTAATAGATATGTTTGACGGCATGAAAGATATAAAAAGAAAAATAGTAAAATCTGTAGGCAATCCTTATGAAAGATTCAGCGAAGACGGGCTTAGAATAATGCGTGCCATAAGATTTGCTACTAAATTAGATTTCAATATAGAAAAAGAAACATTTGATGCTATAACTCACTCTACAGGAATGCTAGCTTCAATTGCTGCAGAAAGAATAAGAGAAGAGTTTAATGGCATACTACTATCCAAAAATCCTTTCAGAGGTTTAGAATTACTTAGAAAAACAGGTGTATTATCTTTAATATTGCCTGAGCTTATGCAAGGTTTTGGAGTAAATCAAAATAAGTTCCATAAGTATGATGTTTATTATCATATTCTGCATACAATACAATCAGTTGAGCCTTTAGAAACTGAAGAATTAACCTTATTGGTAAGGCTTGCAGCGCTATTTCATGATATAGCTAAACCCATGGTTCAAAAAAAGGTATCAAAACAAGATGATCCTGTTTATTATAATCATGAGGTTGTAGGAGCTAGTATTGCAAAAAAAATAATGAAAAGATTAAAATACTCAAATTCTGAAATAGATTTCGTAACCTTACTAGTAAGACAGCATATGTTCTATTATCAAGATGAATGGACTGACGGTGCGGTTAGAAGATTCATGCGTGCTATTGGTGTTGAAAACATAAGACCTCTTTTAAGATTAAGAGAAGCTGACAGACTTGGAAGCGGAAACAGAAAAGATAAAGAAAGCAAAGCTATACCTAAACTACTAGCTAGAATTGACAAAATAATCGAAGAAGAAAATGCTATTACAGTGAAAGATCTCAAAATAGACGGAAATGACTTAATCAATGAATTTAATTTAAATCCAGGACCTTTAATAGGTAAAATATTAAATTATTTACTGGATTTAATATTAGATGAACCAGAATTGAATAATAGAGAATTCCTTATGGAAAAAACAAAAAACTTTTTAGAGAGTAATAATATAAAAGACGGGGTTTAAAAATGTATTTGCTTTCAGACATAGGAAACACTAGAGTTAAGCTAGCAATTTTTGAAGAAAAAAATTGCAAACCTTTATACTATAAAGCTATAGAACATAGCAATGCCTTAGATTTAGTAAATGCATTAAATGAAATAAAAAATAATCATACAGATATAAAGCAGGTATTTTACAGCAGTGTTTCACTGAAAGTAAATGATTTATTTGAAGGCAGCATAGAAGATTGTTTTAATATGAAGCCTCATAGAGTTACTCATAATGATATTGAATTAAAAGATAATTTTTATGAGCCTAAAGATTCTGTTGGTATAGACAGAATATTATCCACTTATGCTTCTATATGTCTTGAAAACAGCAGCAATGAAGAAAAATATGCTTCAGTAGTTATAGATATGGGTACGGCTACTACAATAAGCATTATGATTTCAGATTTTACATTTTTAGGCGGTATGATAATATCAGGTACAAAAACTAGTTATCAGGCATTATCAAATGTTACATCTCTGCCTTATTATGAAATAGGCCCTATAGAATCAATTCCTAATCCTATAAACAATAATATAAAAGATGCTATTATGTCAGGGGCTATATATAACACGATAGGCACTGTAAATTATGCTGTATCAGAAACTAAAAAATATATAAAATCCAAATATAATATAAAATGCAAAATATTTTTAACAGGCGGAATATCAAATTTAAAATTATTGAAATGCAAAGTTTATCCGTTTCTAGTTTTGCAGGGTATTTATTTTAATATGATAGCTAAAAAATAATTAATCATATATATAATAGTAATTTACATAATATATATTTTTTATAAAAAAAATTCACTAAAAAACTATGCTCTTAGTATAATAAAATAATTATTTAGTACATATATAATTTGACAAATGAGAAAAAACTGATATACTTTAAACTATATATAAGAAAAGAATGGAGGAGTTGCCAATGACTACAGGTAAAGTTACTATACAAAATGATACAGGACTTCATGCCAGACCTGGTAATGAGTTCGTAACATTTATTAAATCATTAACAGGCTGTAAGATAGAAGTAGAAAATGAAGCTGGTAAAAGAGTTAATGCTTCATCTCTTTTAAAAGTTTTATCTTTAGGAGTAAAAAAAGGTTCTGTACTTACAGTTTATTGTGATGGCGATAATGAAGCAGAAAATCTAAAAAAAGTAGAAGAATTTATAGCTAATTTAAAAGACTAAATTAAAAAATTTTTATTTATGGAATTATAATATGGAAAAAAGAATTACTGGTATTGGGGTTTCTCCCGGTATAGCTATAGGTAAAGTTTATCTCTTTTTGAAAAAAGATTTAGTAATTTCTAAATGCCCATGTAAAGAAGTAAATTCTGAGCAGGCTAGACTATTAGAGGCTAGAAATAAAACAAAAGAACAGCTAATTAAAATAAGAGAAACTACTGCTAAAAAAGTTTCTGAAGAAAAAGCTGCTATATTTGATGCTCATATTACTTTGCTTGAAGATGAAGATTTGCTTGAAGAGGTTAATAACATTATAGCTGATGATAAAGTTTGTGCTGAATATGCTTTATCACAGGGTATAGAAATTTATACTAAAATGTTAAGCGAAGTTGAAGATGAATATTTAAGAGAGAGAGCGGGAGATTTAATTGATATTTCTGACAGATGGATAAGAAATATTCAAGGCGAGGATATAGTTGATGTTTCTAATTTGCCTAAAGATTCTATAGTAATTGCAAGAGATTTAACTCCTTCCGACACTGCTAATTTGGATTTGGATAATACTCTTGCATTTGTTACAGAAATAGGCGGAAGAACTTCACATACATCTATTATGGCTAGATCTTTAGAACTTCCTGCTGTTGTAGGTGTAGGTGATAATTTAAAAGATTTAGAAAATAATCAGATTATAATAGTTAATGGTAATACCGGTTCTGTTATAGTAAATCCTACAAAAGAATCTATAGATGAATGCTTAAAGCTTAAAGATGAATTCGATAAGAAAAGAGCTTTATTAAAAGAGTATGCTCATAAAGATGCCATATCTAAAGATGGTACAAAAATCAGAGTATATGCTAATATAGGTTCTCCTGCTGATTTAGGCGGGGTTTTGAAAAATGGTGCCGATGGTATAGGACTTTATAGAACAGAATTCCTTTTCATGGAAAATACAGACTTCCCTACAGAAGATGAACAATTTAAAGCTTATAAAGAAGTTGCTGTTGCTATGAGCGGACATACTGTTACTATAAGAACTATGGATATAGGCGGAGATAAATATCTGCCTTATTTGGATATGCCTAAAGAAGAAAATCCTGCACTTGGATGGAGAGCTTTAAGAATATGTTTGGATAAAACTTCTATTATTAGAACTCAATTCAGAGCTTTACTTAGAGCTTCCGCTTTTGGTAAAATAAAAGTTATGCTCCCTATGATAGTATCTATAGAAGAGCTTCGTAAGGCTAAAGCTATATTCAATGAATGTAAATTAGAACTTATGAGAGAAAATATTGCATTTAATGAATCTCTAGAATTAGGTATGATGATAGAAACACCTTCTGTTGTATTCAGAGCTGAGGCTTTCGCAAGAGAATCTGATTTCTTCTCAATAGGTACTAATGACTTAACTCAGTATACTTTAGCTTCAGATAGAGGAAACGAAAAAATAGCAGCTATTTGTGATCCTTATAACCCTTCTGTACTTATAGCTATAAAAATGGCTATAGAAGGAGCGCATGCAAGCGGAATTATTATTTCTATGTGCGGAGAGTTAGCTGGAGATTTACTTGCTGTACCACTACTTTTCGGACTTGGTCTTGATGTATTCTCTATGTCAGCAATATCAATACCTGAAGTTAAAAAGATGATAATCTCTTTAGACAAATCTGAATGTCAGATGTTGGCAAAAAGAGTACTTTCACTTGATACTGCCGAGGAAGTTAAAGCTGAATTATTAAGATTCATAGAAATACATGAAAAAGGCGGTACTATAAGTTATTAAACTTAGTGAAAATATAATTAATAAAAAAGGAGTCAAGAAATTGGCTCCTTTTT
>CASEHG010000101.1 GCA_949287565.1 uncultured Brachyspira sp. | reverse complement strand
TTCTATAAATTATCTATTAAAATAATTTCTAATATGATTTTTTCAAATATTTTAAAATAAATCTAACATAAAAAAGCTAATATAATTAAAAAAAAATGTAAATTTTCAGTAAAAAACTAGTAAAATTAATTGACATAATTATAAAATTATACTATAATACTAAATGTAAAGATAATTTACTTGTTGCTAAATTGTCTTTACAAAATAAAAAACAGGAGAATTTTTATGACTATAAAAAAAGCTTTATTTATACTTTTTGTTTCAGCAATGCTTACAGGTTCATTGTTTGCTCAATATGACGGATATTATGATAATAATAATCAAGGCGGCGGACAAGGTGGATACCAAGACCCTTATGGACAGCAAGGCGGTCAAGGTGGTTATCAAGACCCTTATGCTCAGCCTCCTGCACAGGATCCTTATGCTCAGCAAGGTGGTCAGCAGCAATATGGATACGGAGTTCAATTATCTTCTATCCCTCAGAATGCTCAGAACTTTATAAAACAGCATTTTGCAAATGTAAAAGTTACTTTCATTGAAAGAGATTGGGAAGATATTGAAGTATATTTAGAAAATGGAACTCAAATAGATTTCTTCCCTAATGGTGATTGGAAAGAAGTTAAAGGCTATGGAAATATACCTAATACTATATTACCTGCTAATGTTATGAATACAGTAAAAAGAACTTATCCTAATGCTGCTATAGTGAAAATAGAGAAACAGTTCACTATATTTGAAATAAAATTGAATAATATGATGGAATTATATGTTGATAACAATGGTCAGTTGTTAGGTCAAAAATGGGACGATTAATACAAATAATTTATAATAAAAAATAAAATTTTAATTAAAAAAGGAGAAAATATGAAAAAAATACTTTGTTTATTAGTGGCTTTAACAGTTTTAAGTACTTCAGCTTTATTTGCTGATTGGTATGTACCTCTTAATCAAGTTCCTCAGGCTGTAATAGCAACGGCTAAAAGAACTTATCCTCAGGCTCAGATTTGGGCAGTAGAGATGGAGCATTACAATGTATATAAAGTAAAAATGAATAATATGATGGAATTATACATTGACAAATCAGGTCAGTTATTAGGTCAGGAATGGGACGATTAATATAAATAAACTTTAATATAAAACTCGAACAAGGGATATCCATAAAAATCCCTTGTTCTTTTTTTAACTTAATATTTAAATAAAATTATATTGACATTATATCTGTAATTATGTAAACTATAATATGTTTGCTAAATTACAGAAGGTATTTGTATAATGGTTATAGTGAAAGTAAATGATTTAATGCAAAAAGTATATGATAAATTCAAAGCAGCAGGCGTATCAAATGAACAGGCTGCTATAGTAACAGATTTATTAATTTATGCTGATCTAAGCGGTATACATTCTCATGGAGTTTTAAGAGTTGAACATTATATAGAAAGAATAAAAGCGGGCGGAATAAATTTAAATTCAAAATTCAATATAGAAGAAAAAAGACCTTCTTTTGCATTAATGGATGCTGATGGCGGATTCGGACATGTTGCAACGCAGTATGCTATGGAATGGGCTTTAGAAACAGTTGAAAAACAGGGTATTGCTTTAATAGGAATAAAAAATAATAGTCATGCGGGTGCTTTAGGCTATTATAATAAAATGGCTATACATCAAAATAAGGTTTCTTTAATAATGGTTAATACTGATCCTTGTGTTATACCTTTTGGCGGAAAGAGACCATTTTTCGGAACTAATCCTATAAGTTATGGATTTCCTGCCAAAAAAGATTTTATACTTGGAGATATGGCAACAAGCGAGGTATCACTAGGACGCATATTTACTGCTCGTGAAAACAATGAAACTGTACCTATGAATTGGGGAGTTGATGAGAATGGCAATCCTAGTTCAAATCCTAATGAAATAAAATATGTTGTGCCTTTCGGAGGAGTTAAGGGATATTTAATAATGACTATGGTTGAGGCATTTACGGGGCTTTTAATAGGACAGGCATATTGCAATAATTTAGTGAAAATGTATGGCGATATGGATAAAAAAAGAAATCTTTCTACATTTATACTAGTTGTTGATCCTGCTGTTTATAATGATTTGGATACTTATTTAAATACTGTTCAGTCATTCATTGATGATATAAGAAAAGAGCCAGCATTGAAAGAAGGAGAATCTATATCTATACCGGGTGAGAGAAAAGAGGCTTGTTCTGCTGACTATTTAAAAAATGGAATACCTTTGTCTGAACATGTTTATAAATATATTTTTGATAAATAAAATTTTGGGCTTTATTAAATGAGTGATTTATATAATATTCTTTCAAAAGAATTTGAAAAATTAAAAAATGAAAAAGAAGCAGTTTTCATGGCTAAATACATGAAAAACAATTTTGAGTTTTTAGGTATTCATTCAAAAGAGAGAAAAGAAGCTCAGAAAAAAGTATTCAAAACTATTTCAAAAGATGAAAAAGAGTTTATTGATTTTAGCTTTACAGATAAATGCTATGACAATAAATACAGAGAATTTCAAT
>CASEHG010000100.1 GCA_949287565.1 uncultured Brachyspira sp. | reverse complement strand
TCTTTATTATTCCATCTACAGAAAAAGGTTCAGGTATATTATTTAATATATTAATTACTTTAATAATATCATTCATAGTTTAGATTAAGTATAAAAATAAGGGACTCTTATTAAAGAATCCCTCTATTTATGATTAATATTTATTATCTTCTTCCTCTTAAGAATTTCTTTATAGGTATAAAATCAGCAGGATTCAATGCCACACCATTTCTTCTAACTTCAAAATGTAAATGGCTTCCTGTAGATCTTCCTGTGCTTCCCATTCTTCCTATCATAACACCAACACCTACAGTGGCACCGGCTTTTGTAGTTATTGAATTAAGGTGTCCGTAATATGTTGTATATCCTTTGTCATGACGAACTATTACTAAATTTCCGTAACCGCCGCTGTATCCTGCAAATATTACTTTTCCTTTTCTAGCAGCATATACAGGAGTATTAAGTCTTCCAGGTATATCAACACCCATATGTTTAGTTCTAACGCCTGTGATAGGGTGAACTCTATATCCGAATACACTGCTTATTCTAGTTATAGTTGTAGGGATGCTGAACATTTGTCCAAATTTGTCAATTCTTTCATCCAAAGTATATTTAGCACCTGGTAAAAATATATCATCTCCAACTTCAATGTTGTTAGGATCGCTTATTTTATTAAATGCAAGAACTCTGTTTAATGAAACATCGTATCTTTCAGCAATTTCTTCTATAGATTCATCTTTTTTTATTGTATATAATAATCCATTTCTATTAGGTACAACAATTTTTTGTCCTGGTCTTAATCTATTAGCATTAGTGATTTTATTTACACTTACCAAAGTATCTAAATTTGCACCTATTTTTCTTGATATTGTAGTAAGATTATCTCCTTCTTCTATGATATATTCATCATATTTCATTCCTATAGTGCCATCTCCAACCAAAGTATTGTCAGAAGTTATAGAATTATAAAATATATCTGTAGCATTTTCTAATGTTACTGCTGATGTTACAGTAGGTACTTCAGATATGCTTGAAGTATTATAGCTTACCTGTTCAGGAGATATTTCATCTAATATTTTTGAATATGCGGCATTAGAAGGCATTTTATCTTCAGGTAAAATTGCCGCATTGGATGTATGACGCATATTTATTATTAAAAAATTAGCTAAAATCATAAATAATGATAATGATACTACAGCTAATGCAAATTTTTTGATTATCGATAAGAAAATATTATTTTTTTTATCATTACTTGTATATCTTGTAGAATGAACATAAGTTGTTCTTATTCTTTGAATACTATTACTTTTACTTAATTTTGATTTGATTTTGAATAATATATCTTCTATATGAGAAAAAATATTATTACTGCGGATTTTTGTGTACTTAAATTTGTTATTTTTCATATTGTTACTGTTAAATTAATACTTATTTGATTACTAATAAATAATTCATTCTAATATACAAATATTTTATAGTATTGTCAAGTATATAATTTTTTTTAATTAAAATTTTTTCTTAATTATATAATCGGCAATCTCATTGAATGAATTTAAATAATAATTGTTTTTTAATTCTAACAAAATGTTTTTATCTGTTATTCCATATAGAGCTACCAAACATTTTATACTTGAATTACATGCAAATTCATAATCAGGTATTCCATCCCCAATCATGACTGTTTCATCTTCTATTAAATTATAATCTTTTTTTAAGCTATTCCATATATTAACATCAGGTTTCCTGTATGGATAAACACCATCGCCTATAACAGACTTGAAATATTTTTGTATATTTAGCTTTTCTACTGTTTTTATAGCCATTTTATTAGGTTTATTGCTTATTACAAACATATTAATATTATGATTGTATAGTATATCTAAAGTTTCATAAACTCCGTCATAAGCTTTGGTATTATCAACACAATGTTCTTCATAGTATTTTATATAGAATTTATATACTTCTTCCTCAATTTCTTCATTATTACTATATTTATTAACAGCTCTTTTTATAAGAAGTCTTGCACCATTTCCTACAAATTTATGAGTATCTTCAATGGATATAGCTTGTAAATTAAAATGTTTTAATGAAGTATTTACACAATTATATATATCTGATATAGAATCAGCTAAAGTTCCGTCTAAATCGAATATTATATTTTTTATCATAATTAATCAGCTATTTTTTAACATTTCTCTGTTGTTTGCCTTTTTTATGCCTCTAACTGTATTATTTCTAAGTTCTTTTAATTCTCTTTTTAATCTTCTTTTTTGATATGATTCTAATCTATCTATAAAAGATATACCATTTGTATGATCTATTTCATGCTGAAGTACTTTTGCTATATAATTTTCAGCATCAAGTATCTGTTCATTACCATCTCTATCTAAATATTTTACCTTAATTTGGGTATATCTAGCAACATCATCTCTTATTTCAGGGAATGAAAGACATCCTTCTTCTAAAATTTCAGTTTCATCATTATGCCATATTATCTCTGGGTTTATTAAAGCTAATTTAAAATCAGGTTTTGTTTCATCATCAAAATCAGGAACAGATATAACTATAAGCCTCTTTAATACCCCGATTTGAACTGCTGCAAGCCCAACACCTCTCTCTTTATACATCGTTTCAAACATGTCATCTATTAAAGTGAGTATTTCATCATCTATTTTTTCTATTTTTTCTGATACCTTCTGCAATCTATCATCTCCGTATATTACTAATTCTCTTAGCATATTATCTCCTAAAATTATATATATTTATAAATCTATTATTTACAATCATTATTAATTAATATTAAATTTAATATATAATATTAAATTTTTTATTTATAGTCAAG
>CASEHG010000099.1 GCA_949287565.1 uncultured Brachyspira sp. | reverse complement strand
TATTGTAAATTTATTAAAAAAATATTCAAGTATTTTAATTTTATTTTTAATTTTTTAAATATTAATGTAATATTTTATTTATTTATATGCTATAATAATTGTATTATAGGTTACTTAATACCGAAAATTTAAAAAAATTATATAAATGGGGTTCGAAATGAAAATCAAAACTAGATTTATTATATTTGGTGTTTACACTTTTGCGGTTACTGTTTTATTAATATATTTACAATTTAGAATTGTTAGAAGTATTACTGAATATAGTAATATCTATCAGCATACTATAAAATCATCAGCTATAGCAAGACAATATCAGCAAAATTCAGCATATTTAACTCAATTTGTAAGAAGTTATGTAGCAACAGCTAATCAAAAATACGAGCAGGCTTATAATGACTGTATAGGAATATCAGGAGGAACAAAACCTACACCAATAAATTATGATAGAGGATTATACTGGTCATTGTATTTAGGCAGCGGAAACAAACCATATCAAGATGGACAGACAAAATCTTATGCAGATGTTATGAAAGAACTTAATTTCTCACAAGATATGTTTGATTTGCTTGCTTTATCAAAGAGCAGATCTGAAGAATTAGTAAAATTAGAAATTCAGGCTATGGATATAATAAAATCAATACCAAGAAATCCTGACGGAACTATACCTGATGAATATAAGGGAAGACAATTAGAAGCTATAGAACTAGTTAATGGAGATGAATATGAAAGAAGAGTTTCAGAGATAATGACTCCTATAAGCCAGTTTTTTGATAAATTAGAAAGTGATAATGCTATAAAGTTACAGACTGCAGCTTATGAAATAAGAAACGATACTATATTATTTTTTATAGGTTTATTATTAGTAGGCTTATCTGTTGTAGCATTCTTAACTTCTTTGGGAAAAACTATAGGAAAGAATTTAAAATTATGCGTTCAATTAGCTTCTGAAATATCTAATGGTAATTTGAGATCAGAAATAGATGATAAATTATGCCAAGGTAATGGAGAATTTGCTTCATTACTTAGAAGTTTTAGAGATATGATGTCACATTTAAGAGAAATTATTTCAAGAGTATTACAAAGCTCTAAAGAAATATCCGAAGCTGCAACAGAAATAGCTCAAGGAAATACAGATTTATCTACAAGAACAGAAATGCAGGCATCTCATTTGGAAGAAACAGCTTCATCTATGGAACAGATTGCCTCTACAATAAAATCTTCTGCTGATAATTCTGTAAGAGGAAATCAAATGATGCAGGATTCTGAAAAATCAGTTCAGGAAGCCGGAGAAATAATTGAAGCTACTACTAATAATATAGAATTAGTATTTGAGGCAAGCAATAAAATTACAGATATTACAAAAATAATAGAAAATATTGCATTCCAAACTAACATATTGGCGCTTAACGCTGCGGTAGAAGCTGCAAGAGCAGGAGAACAAGGAAAAGGTTTTGCTGTTGTTGCTTCTGAAGTTAGAAATTTGGCTCAAACAAGTCAGTCTTCAGTTAAAGATATTACTTCTCTTATAGCTGATGCCAATGAAAAAATAAAAACTGCAACAGAAACAGCTAGAAAATCCAAAGAAATATTTATGGACATAGAACAAAAAATAGAAGATACTTCTAGAATTATGCAGGATATCAGTGCTATGGCAGTAGAACAGCAGGCTGGAGTTGATCAAGTTAATATAGCAGTATCTCAAATGGATCAATCTACTCAGCAGAATGCGGCTTTGGTAGAACAGGCAACTGCTTCTTCTGAAGGCTTAATGGGACAGGCTAAAGAATTAGTTAACTTGATGAATTTCTTTAAAGTTTGATATTAATTAAAATATTTTTATATAAGACAATAATGGTAAATTATACTGTTATTGTCTTTTTTATATTAAAAATATAATATTTTAATATTAATTATAG
>CASEHG010000098.1 GCA_949287565.1 uncultured Brachyspira sp. | reverse complement strand
TAATTTTTTTGTATATATTATATAATATACACTATTAATTAGGAGAAACTAATGGAAAAAAAATTTAAACTTGGATTAGTACCTAGACTAATCATCGGAATTCTGCTCGGTATATTCTTTGGACAGCAATTTATACCAGAAGTAATATCTAGATTAATCGTTACTCTTTCTGGAATTTTTAGTTCTTATTTAAGTTTCGTAATACCTTTGATGATTTTAGCTTATGTAACTATGGGTATAGCAGGTTTAAGAGAAGGTTCAGGTTTTTTATTGGCCGTAACATGTGCATTGGCTTATGCTTCAACTCTAATATCAGGTACGGCATCTTTTACAGTAGCTTATAATCTATTCCCTAGCTTTATGAATTCGGAAGATATTCAAAAAATAGCTGAAACTGCAGGAAAGTCTTTAGAGCCTTTTCTCTCTTTGAAATTTCCGCCTATACTTGATACTTTATCGGCAGTTTTATTTGCATTCATATTAGGACTAGGTATTTCTACTTTAAGAGCAAGTGAAAATAAAATGGGAGATTATTTGTATAACTCTTTCGGTGAACTATCTAATATAATAGACAGAACTTTAAGAATTTCAATAATACCATTCCTGCCTCTTTATATTTGCGGTACTTTTGTAAATATGACTAAAAGCGGACAAACATTTGTAATATTGGGAATATTGTGGAAAGTATTCTTAGTTGTAATATTAATGCATTTCATATATTTAGTTATAGTATTCTTTGTTGCAGGAGCTATAGGAAAGAAAAGTCCGATATTTCTTATCAAAAATCAAATACGCGGATATATCACCGCTTTAGGTACTCAGTCATCAGCTGCCACTATACCTGTAAACTTGCAGTGTGCCGAAAAAGACGGAATATCTGAACAAATAAGAAATTTCGTAGTACCTCTTTGTGCTAATATACACATGGCAGGCTCTATGATAACAATTACAGCATGTGCTACTGCTGTATGTTTAATGAATCAAATACCTATTTCTTATACTATAGTACTTCCTTTCATTCTTATACTTGGTATAGCTATGGTTGCCTCTCCAGGTGCTCCGGGCGGTTCCATAATGACAGCTTTGCCTTTCCTCTATATGGTAGGATTAGGTGCTCCAGACAGTCCTTTATGTGCTATAATGGTTGCTTTATACATTACTCAAGACTCATTTGGTACTGCATGTAATGTTTCCGGAGACAATGCTTTAGGTGTTATAGTAGATACTATATATAAGAAAAAAGTTGTAAAAACAGACGCATAAGTTTGCCATATATTTAAAAAGCCGCTTGTTAATTAATTTTAATAAGCGGTTTTTTTATATTATTAATTATTGAATTATTAATATGAGAATTAATCTAAGTTCAAATCTATTACTATATCTATTTCAGTTATGGAGCAATTTAATTTTTTAGCTATTTCTTCTTTGCTTAAACCTTGTTTATATAGTTTAATTATATCATCATTTTTATTATAGTCTTTTGCAGTATTGTCTAATGGTTCATTAACCAATGCTATAGTTTTATCTTCAATGGGCTTATCATATATAGCCATATTAGTTTTAATAGTTCTGTCTAATTTACTTCTCAATTTTTCTATAACTTCTCTTCTTGCTTCATCATCTATTGCTTTAGCGGCTGTATCTATATTGCTTTTTTTAGGTTTAGGTTTAACAACTTCTTCTTTTTTCTCTTGTTTTTCTGCTTTTTCTATTTTTTCTGTCTTTTCTGTTTTAGAGTTTATTTTTATATCATCTTCTACTCTTATATCTAATTTTTTATTTTTATTTTCATTGTTCATTACTACATTTTTATTAGAATTATTAGAGTTATTAGATTCTATATTTTGAGCTTCTTTTACTGAAACATCAAGTTTTTTTTCTTCTTGTTTATTTGTGTTTTCTTCTGTTTTTATTTCTTCTTTTACAGCTGCAGCAGGCTTATTAATATTATTAATTTTTTTGTCATTTTGTAAATTATTTAATTCTTTTACCAATCTATTAGCTCTTACTATAGAATCTTCCAATATAGATATTCTAGATAAAGCTATATTGTTAAATTCTTTTACCAATGCCTCTATTTCTTCTCTTGCTTTTGACATAATTTCTTTTTCTAATCTTTCTCTAGCTTTTGAAACTATATAAATATAAAATAGCGGTAGAGTAACTGCTAATATAACTATATTAATGATTATAGATATTACAATTTGCATAATTAGATATTACTTTATTTATTATTATCCTAAAAAATCTATTTTAGAACCTTTAGTTTGTTCTGTTGCTGAAACCTCTTCTATTTCTATAGTATTGTTTCCTTCATTATTATCAGTATTATCTGCCATTCTTTTTTTATTCTTTTTTCTATAGGACATATATCCTTGATCTTTTGGTCTTTGTTCATCTTTTTTTTCTTTAACCCTAGTTTCATCAGATATATTTTCAGACTTTACAACTGTTGAATCTTTTATATAAGAATCTCTGTGTATATCTCTATCTTCTGACTGCATTGCAATAGTTTTGGCAGCCATTCTGGTATGTTCCATACGTCCTATATGCGATTGCTGCATATATAATTGTTGCAAGTCTAAAGGTGCTATAGGCATTTTAAATCTCCATATATTATGCCTTAAATTTTATATCCTATATATTTAATATATACTTTTTTACTATTATTGCAAGTAAAAAAATAAATAAACTCTTTTTCATAATTATCTCCTTGTTAATACATAAAATCATTAATTTCTTGATTTTGTTGTGTCTGTACTGGCTTTGCTTGTGGCACAACGACCTTATTTTGAGTTGATACTGGTTGTTTA